>NZ_JCACHA010001151.1:0-5118 GCF_059503625.1 Skermanella sp. | reverse complement strand
AACTACTTCGCCGCCGCAGGTTACGATGCAGACCGATCGAAAACTGCTCTAGCTCCCGCTGGATCGAACCAAGTGGGGGCACGGATGGCGAAGTCGACAGCGCAGGTCAGCGGGACGGCCGTTTGGTCCTTTCGGCACTTCGGCACTACGGCAGACTCGTTGACCGATCCACGCTCGGTCTCGTCTGGGGCAGAGGTCGTCGCTTACGACCAACTTCACGACCGGACGCTCGTCCTCGGAAACGACGGTGTGGATATCCTCGATGCCGATGATGGCAGCTGGTTGGGCGGCCTGACCGGAACCGCGCTAACGTTGACCCCGGGCGACGCGCTCGATCCGGGCGAGATCGGCGGCGGCAATAGCGTAGCAGTGAGTGGCAACCTCGTCGCGGTGACGTTCAGTGGCGCGGCTCCCGGCAGCAACGGCTGGGTTGGCCTCTACACGCTCGATGCAGCGGGCAGCGTGACCTCCGCCCGTGCCATTGAAAGTGGCGTCGTGCCGGACATGGTGACCTTCACGCCCGAAGGCTGCCATCTGCTCGTCGCGGTGGAAGGCGAACCGACCGCGGACTACACCACCGACCCTGCCGGCGGGGTGCAGGTGATCGATACGGCCACTGGCCAGAGCACCTTCGCCGACTTCGGCGCCTTCGACACCGCCGCGGTGCGCGCGGCTGGCGTACGCGTTACCGGGCCGGCTGGAACGCTCGCCGCGACCGACCTCGAGCCCGAATACATCGCGGTCTCGGCCGACGGCAAGAAGGCCTACGTCACGCTGCAGGAGAACAATGCAATTGGCGTGCTGGACCTGGCGGCGAAGGGCGGTCCCGTCTTCACCGACGTCTTTGCGCTCGGTGCCAAGGACTTCTCACGCAAGGATGCAGGGCTTGATGCCTCGGACCGTGACGACACCCCCGGTAGCATCAAGCCGTGGCCGGTCAATGGTCTCTACATGCCGGACGGCATCGCCACCTTCGACCGGAACGGCAAGACCTACCTCGTCACGGCGAACGAGGGTGATGCGCGTGAATATGGCGACTACACCGATGTGGCCCGGATCAGCACGCTCAAGCTCGATTCGAAGGCTTTCCCTGACGCTGCCAGTCTCCAGCAGAATGCCAATCTCGGCCGGCTGGAAGCGCTCACGACCGAGGGCGATGTCGACGGCGACGGCGACTACGACGCGCTCTACACACTTGGCGGGCGGAGCTTCAGCATCTGGGAAGTCCAGAAGAATGGTCTGAAGCTGACTTTCGACTCCGGCGACCTGATTGAGCGCACATTGCTGCAGACCGCCCCGTCGCTCCTCGATGACTCGCGATCCGATAACAAGGGTCCGGAGCCGGAGCACGTGACGGTCGCGGAGCTTGACGGTGAGGTTTACGCCTTCGTCGGCCTGGAGCGCTCGAACGCAGTCATGGCTTTCCACGTAGATGGCCCTCGCAAGGCGAGCTTTGCGGGTTTGATCGCAACACCAGGTGATGTCGGTTCGGAAATCTTTACCGTCGTGGACGAGCCTGGCCTGGGAACGCGACGCTTTATGTCGCCAACGAGGTATCCGGTACGTCGCGCGCGTATGCGCTGAGCTTCGGTGACGATGGCAACTTGACAGGATCGGACCTGCGGACGTTGGATCTCGACTTGTTGTGACAGAGATTGCGCCGCGGCCGGAGACAGCATGCACGAAGATTCTATGCCTCGGTTCGGCTTCATGAAACGGCGAAGCCTGATTGTCGGCCTAATCGGCGCGGCCGTGGCCCCAACGGTGGAGGCCGCTTCGCAGCCCGCAAACTTCCCAGGCAACGGGCGGGTCACGCTTGTCGTACCCTTCGCGCCGGGCGGCACAACGGACATTGTGGCCCGCCTTGTCGCGCAAGGTCTCTCGGCGCGCTGGAATACCGCCGTCATTGTTGACAACAGGACTGGCGCCGGAGGAAACATCGGCGCCGCACACATAGCGCGGTCGAGGCCCGATGGTTACAACCTTCTGGTAGGTGCAACATTCCTCGCCAATGCGCCGGCACTGACCCGGCAACTGCCCTACGACATAGCGACCGACTTCTCGCCGGTGACGTTGATTGCGACGTCGCCTCTCGTCCTGATGGTAAGTACCAGGTCGGGTATCGCATCTATTCCGGAGCTCATCGCAAGGCTCAAAGCCAAGCCCAGCAACGTGAATTATGGTAGCAGCGGCGTGAGTACGTCGATCAATCTCTCCACGTTGATGTTCCTGAACCGCGTGGGCGGAGAGGCGACACATATTGTTTACAGAGGAAGCGGGCCTGCCCTCACGGCTCTGGCGACGGGTGAGCTGGACATGCTCTTCGATAACTACGCGACTGGGATGCCGTTCATCGCTAGCGGCCAAGTCAAAGGCCTAGCCCTAACGGGGCTGGATCGCGCTACTCTGCCGACGGACCTTCCCACGCTGTCAGAGGCCGCTCTCCCAAACTTCGAATCCCTCACCTGGATCGGGCTGCTCGCTCCGGGTCGCACCCCGGTCGAAATCGTCTCGTGGATCAATGCCGAAGTTGCCGCGGTCCTAAACGAGGCCGACACCCGCAGGAAGTTACTCGAATTGGCCTTCAGCGTCAGGACGAGCTCTCCGGAGGAGATGGGGATTTTTATGCAAGGCGAACTGGCGAAGACGAGAGCTCTTGTGCGGACCAACAACATCGAACCAGAGTGACACCCCGGCTGCATCGCCGGCCGAGACGGCGGCGCCTGCTGCGGCCGGGTGACCAAGACGAGTCTGCCATCTCCAAGTCGGTCCGGTCGGCAACATCCAACAGTTCTGTCAGATCTCATGCCACGTCGGGCTGTTTCGTCGTGTAAGGCGCGGTTGATAGGATCCGCGGTTTAGTGGAGCTGAGGCCTGGAATAGACTGCGGAGTTACGGCTCCGCCGCCTTGACTGAATGGCCAGAACGTAGCATTCGGGGCTATCTCCGGTTCCGTTACCGAGGCTGCGGGCATCAGTTCAGCGGGCGCAGCGCCGGACTGGCGAACGACGCCCATTACCCCTCCAATGATCACTGCCTTTGTGGTGCTCTCGCAGCGGCGCCATCGCCTGGCCCTGCATAACTTGACGGAGATGTTTTTTCAGCTCGAAGTCGTCTCCAGCCACGACGCCGTCAGGGGCTTGGAGGCGAAGCTCACGCTGGTGCTGGCCGGCGAACTCCGGCGACGCGGGCACGGCGAGGGCGGTGTCCGTGGCCGGCACTGGCACGCTCGCGGGACATATTTGAGGGTTCACGGTCGCTGGACACCTCCGTACTGGACCATCGACCGCGACAGCAACCTTGTCGACACCATGCTGAGCGAGCACCGCGATGCGGCGGCGGCACAGGCCTTCTTCCGCCTGCCCGTCCGGCGTCACCTGCTTTATCTCCCTTCGGTGCACCACTTCCGTAATCGCAGTCCTGAATGATGCGTAGCGTGAGCTCACGCAGCCGTTTGAGTTGCCAGGTCTGACGTGAGGGCTGACAAAACCGCCCCCGTTCCTTCTGGTACCAATAGGACTCAGTAACCCGCGCTGTTCCACATTCAGGCTGCAGCGGTGTCGAGCCGAGCTAGTAGGCGCACTTTCGACTCTTGTTGCGCATCCGTGGCCGCAGGCCGCGCGCATAGCGTACGCCACCCCGTGGTGACGCCATTCGGTGAAACGCAAGAAGGAGCTGCACATGCCTCTCTCGTCAGTCTTCAACCTCTTCACTTTTGGACAGAGCGATGCCCAGCGCGAGGCGACACAGGCTGAGATCGATTACCTGAACCGCGATGCCCAAGCTGAAATCGACTATTTAAGCCGGGATTCCCAGGCGGGAACCGAGTACTTGAACCGCGATGCGCAGGCGGAAATGGACTACTACGCCGCGCAGAACGGCAGCTGGTCCTCGACAGACCCTTGGGGCTAAGAAGCTCGCTGGCCATGGCGGAGAAGCTTCTCTCCGCCATGGCATTGGTGCGCAAATTGGGTACTGCGCGCGATGCCGCGCTAGGCCTATTTTGATGCGCTGCGCTGAAACGTCGACATGCCGAGGCTGCTCTGCCGGTTGTGGACCGATCAGGCGACTTGGGCGTTGGTCATTTGGACGCGCGGGTCTGAGCCCGAAAGAAGCGTCCGACGGTTAATGTTCAGCGGAACACAACAGCCTCTCCAGGTGAGCCGATGCCATAGCCCGCCACTCGCTGCCAGCTCATGCGACCCTTCTTTGAATCTTCCAAACGTCCTGGTCGCGCTGGCCGGGCGGGGTGTCGGCGGTTGGGCTTGCCACGGCGCCAGCGCGAGGTGGGCTGACCGCCGCTACGAGGCGGGTCAGGTTGCTTTAACGACAACTGCAGATGCATTGCAGATGTCAGGAGGAGTACCGGAATTGCTTATGGTCGGCAGCGCACGTGCTGCCTCCATGCCCCGTAGGTCTCAATCTGAGGCGTGTTCCATGTCACCTTCTATCCTCAAGCTTACTAGGCAGGTTGCGGACCGCTATGAGGGCGCTTCGCGCTTCGCCCGCAATTTCGTTTGCGGCAAGCTGCTGACCGATCCAGCATCGGGAGCGATCCTGCGTCTAGCGGCAGAGCGTGGCGGCTTCGGTGTGCTCGCCGATCTTGGCTGCGGCCGCGGGCAGATGGGGCTGGCGTTGATGCTTGCCGGTCTCGTAGACCGCGTGCACGGTTTGGATCTCGATGTCGACAAAATCGTTGATGCGACCCGAGCTGCCCGAGGTCTCCCAGCGCATTATATGGTAGCGGACCTCGCCGAGACGCCGGTTCCGGACTGCGACACGGCCCTCGTCGTTGACGTGCTTCTGCTGATGCCAGCGCCGGCACAGCATGCGCTGATTCAACGCATCGCTAGCGCAGCACGACATCGCGTCGTTATCCGCGCTTTCGATCCGGACCAAGGCTGGCGTACGCGCTTAGCCGGCGTGACTGAAGAGCTGGCACGGCGCATTCGCGGCGATAGCGCGCGACTGACCCCGAAGCCGATCACAACTCTGGCTGCGCCATTGCGTGCTGCTGGTTTCACGATAACTGTCACGCCCTGCTGGGGCTGGACGCCATTGCCTAAGAGCCCGTCTATGAAGAACTGCTGTATTCTGAATGCGTTGCGGCAGGACATT
>NZ_JCACHA010001150.1:0-5118 GCF_059503625.1 Skermanella sp. | reverse complement strand
ATCAACAGCGTCGAATCAGAACGCGCGATTCCAAGCAACATCAAAGTGCTCTAGGGCCGATGTGAAGGTGCTGGGGGGCGTGAAAACTGCTCGGTCGCCGCACTTGCCACGCGGGCCAACCTCTATACACCTGCACTCGCAGCCTGAACCATTTGGCTCGAATGGAGCAACGCCTGTGAAAGCGATGTTTGCCGCACTCTTTTTTGCATCGTTGGTGATGGGATGCGCGGATTTGATGCCCCCAGAGCAGCGTCCCTTTGTCAACCCTTGCCCCGCGGGAAAGACGTATATGCGAGCATTCAATAGCTGCTGGTAGTTTATTGCAGCAAGGTTCTCACGCTCACCGACCGTGCCCACTAGACGGACGCGGTAGGGCCAAGCTCGGGAGGACGGTGCTCGGCGGGACAAGCGACGAAGGCTGTCGGCATCGCGCGCACCATGTATTTGCCTGGAGGAGTATGGTTGGGCCAAATCGCGCCCGCTCGGACCGAACCGGGTCTTTCAAACAGCCCGATTTAGCGGTCCGGATTACCGCCACTAATCGCTACCTGCACTACATCCGAAAGCTTGTCGCCGTGCGGTTTGCGGCTGCCCCCGTCGTGGGCGCCTCATGCGGGCCGTAGTCCTGCTGGTCGGGGCACTCACTCCTGCCGCGTCTCCCACCACATTGGCAAACTGGTCGCCATGCGGCTTGGGGTTATCCGGCGAGCAGGGTAATCCGGCACCATCAACCGCCCATATGAATGCAAACATGCCGCTTTGGATTGGCATTACCGCCGTGATTGCGGTTGCATTCGGTGTAGCGGCCTGGATGTTCCGCGCCACGGGTTTCAGCAGCAACCTGTTTGCGCTGTCCGTAATGATCTGGGCGACGTTTGTCATGCTCTATAGCCAGCGTGGGCTGCATCCGGCCGATGAGGACGATTTGGACGTAAGCCAAACCCATCTCACCCAAGAGCGCAGCAACGTCTGAACCGCAATTATCTTTAGGTGAGACGTGTTGGTGGCCATAGCTGGGTGCTGCCGCACTGGCAGATTGCTCGACTGATCAAGCGGCGGACGGCTGGTCTTACGCCAGCCTACGGTTCGCCGCCGAGCCTTCGATCCGTTCTTCACGACCAAGGCTGCGGGTAAGGGCACCGGTCTCGGTCTCGCTGAAATTTGCAACCTTGCTTAGAAGTGCGGCGGAATGGCGCTGATCGAGAGTGCGCCAGGAAGGGGCACCGAAGTTGCCATGCGCCTGCCCTGCACTCATACACCGCTGCGGCAGATCGCTGTGCCGATTATGCCGGCCGCCGAGGCCGAGGTCGAGGCTGGGGTAGGCGGGACTGTGCTGATCGTCGAGGACGATGCCATGGTACGTTCAACACTGGCCGAAACCTTGTCCGAACTAGGCTACCGCATCATCGAGGCGGATGACGCTGACGCTGCGCTAGCAGTGTTAGACAGCGGTGTCGCGGCGGACTTGATCGTCACCGACTTTTCCGTGCCGGGCAGCATGGATGGCCTGGAGTTCGCCTCCCTTGCCCGCAGCCGTTTCCCTGAGCTACCTGTGATCCTGACAACGGGTCATATCGATTTCCTGGGCAGCAAGGTATTACCGCGCGACGTGGGCGTTCTGAGCAAGCCTTACACCCGCGGGGACATCGCCGCCGCGGCGCGGCATGCGCTGGCCAGGAACCGACACTGACTGCCATCACTTCCAGGGTCCGACGTAGCGCCAACCGCTTGCGCGCCCGCGCAGTGCCGTTCAGGCCTGCACGAAGCTTCTGCACCCTCGCACACGTAGTCGCGTTGCGGCTTGTCGTCCCACAGCCGCTACAAGCGAACCGGCCCGAACCGAAGGGCTTTCAATGGGGATAGGCATGCAAGCGGCACCAAGAAGACTGACGAGTTGGGAACGTGCCACGGTAGACGTGACAAAGCCTGCCGAGGTCATTGGATGGTCCAATAAGTGGCGTGTCACGCCGGAACGCCTGAAGGCCGTTGTCGCTGAGGTCGGCACATCTGCGGTCATTATCGCAGAGGCGCTTGGGAAGACCCGATAAGAGGCGGGCTGGCCGTGAGGATGGCTGGATTATCATAGCGCGAGCGCGTCATCCTCCCAGGTGCCGCGGACAAAGGTGACGACCTTGGATGTGCCATCATCCGCCCATGACACCACCAGCACCTTCACGCCGTCGCGCGACACCTCGATGCCGTAGGGCAACCCCGGCTCGACTTGCTGCCGCTCAAGGGCATGGCGGTAGCCCGGTGAGGATGCCTCGCCAGCACCTAGCTCGTTGAACGGCGTCCAGTGCGCGAGGCTCCAAGGCCCAACCTGAAGAGAGATCAGCCTCATCGTGTCGCGTTGAAGCTCGATTGCTCCGGCATCGCGGACCAACGGCACGAGGTGGTCCCGGATGGCCAGGGCGCGGTCATCCCCGGAGGCGACAAGCCTGAGTGCCATGAACCCTCCTAGATTTCGTTGACCACTATGGCGCCGCTTGCCTGCAAAACAGCAATGGCGCCATCGAACCTCTCATCCTCGACCTTCGCAACTACAACGGCGCCGCCTCGGCGAATGCGTTCGTGAATGGCAGCTATGTCGCTACCGCGAATCGACAAAGAGGAGACATCAGCAACTCGGTTTGAGTAGTAGACCTGCGCTTCAACGCCTCCAATGCTCATGATGACGTACTGCATGGCCTGCTCGGCCTCTGCGGTGGTATCGAACAGGGCGACGATGGTTTGCGTCATATGTCCGTCTGTGCTGATGGCACGGGGAGCGGGGCAGCGGCCGTATTCAGCGGAAGTCGCTCGACGGCTGCTCGTTTGCGCTGAGCCTCAACTTTTGCTTGAGTAGCGTCTCGACGGGAACAAAGCGTAGCTGTACTTCTTCTTCGCGCAGGACAGAACGCTTCACCACAACCGAGACTTTCTCAACGACCGGAATAGCGAGAGCATCGCCCTTATCCCTGGCGCGCTGTGGGGTCTCGCCGTCGCGGAGCGCGGTGCGAATGGCAACTCGCTCGATTTCTCCAAACAGCCGCGGCAGGGCCTCTTGCAGGATAACCTGCTCAGCACCAATGGTCGGCCCGACGCTAACTGACCCTGTACCCACGTAGTAGTTGAGAACGGTACCGGTTCCTTCGGCGCCTGGGGTGATCGTCTCGCCTAGCGAAATCTGCTCTACCACAGTACTCTCTCGCGCTGGAACGGAACAAACGGCGGAGCACCCCCGCGTGTTAGATATCCGCAATCTATTCCGGCGCTGCCGCTGTACGCACCACAGGTCAGTAAGGCAAAACGGAAAGACCCGCAGCAGCGCAAGCGACCACGGGTTTTCAAGGCGTCTATCCATTCCAACCAACCCGAAGCTTCCTTGCCGGAGCCAACGAGCCAGAGCGCCCCGATACCGCACGGACGTGACTCCCGCGGATACGGCTCCACAACCAACACCGCGCTCGATCTTCGAGAGCTTAACGATTTTGGTCAGGAATGATTTGGTGCGCCGTTGGTCCGATAACAACCCCAGACGCCTCCGCGGTGCCCGAGTTGAGCCACTGGCGCGCCCACACTCAGTCGGATGCTCCGGATTTTCAGCGAGAGCGGTGCAGCCAACAAGCAAAGGTGCGGGTGAGCCTCTGGCATTCCAAGTTGTGGTTGTTTTCATGCCACGTTGATCTTCAACAATCTACGCCCGGCAGGAACAGAATGGGCGGACCTCGCTTCTGGGGTCAGATGAGGAGGCGGTGCCATGTATGTGGTGATCAGGAAGACTGGGTTGGTTGGCTTTCTTGAGAACGTCGCCGAACGGGCGCGAGACCACATAGTACCGCTGATCCAGGGACGGGCAGGATTTCATGGCTATTGCACCTTCATCACTGAGCAAGGCGACATCGCCTATTCCGTCAGCATTTTCGATGAGCGCGAAGCTGCCATAGATGCCGACCAGCGGGTCCAGCAGTGGATAGGCGCCAATATGAGCGACCTCATGCAGGACGAGTCCGAGTTGGTTGCCGGAGAGACGGTGTTCCATGAGGTCTCGCACCCTCAGGAGCAGCAGAAGAGCCGCCAGCGCTCCCTCTTCGTCATTATGCGCAGCTATACGGGCCTCACCGGTCAGACCGAGACTATGCACTCCCTGGTGAGCGAACACACGCTCCCGGCCATTAAACATGCCAAGGGATTTCGCGGCTTCTATGCCTTTCGGGACGAAGCTGATCCGAACCGGGCGATCTCAGTCACTCTGTTCGACACCCGCGAGGAAGCCATGCATACCCATGAGGCGGTGGTGGCAATCATGCGCGACCAACTGGGGGCCATGGCTTACGGAACACCTCGGGTGGTTCTGGGCGAAACAGTGGTACTGGCGACAGGGTAAGGTATGGCGGGCAGCGCTCAACACTTGCAAATGGCTGGCACAGAGGCGAAAGGGCGGGGGCTGAGTTGCCAGGGCTGGAAGGTGCATGGTCCTTCGGTCGGATGGGAGCGCTAGCGCCATCCTCACCCCTTAGCCGCGCCACGATGCGACCCTTGGGCTATCTCTGCGTTTGCCTACAATGCAGAACAGAATCCAGCGTAAGAAGGAATTGCGGGTCGAGGTGGTCGATCAAGCAGGGCAGCGGCTCCCGATTCTCTCAGCACGGTATCGTTGTCCATGTCCTCAAAGGTCCGCAGCGGAAGCGCATGTTGGTCAACGGCGCGGGCGAGGTCACGAACCTCCCGCAGATTGGCCTTGCGGGAAGCGACGGAGAGCGAATGGTGCTGACGCTGCGGCAAGAGGACGATGGTCGATTTACCGTGATGGGCTATCGCCAACTCTTGGATAGCTAATAGCTTGCGGACGAGTGCCAGCACAGCGCCGCGGAGTGAGGCGATATTTCGAAATAGAGGGCGTGGCAAAGAGGCAGGCGCAGCGGAGTTCCTTTGCTCTGAAATCTCCCGCGTTGAGCCGTCATAGCTACGAGGCGAATGCTGGCAGCGTCCCGCGACCTCAAACACCTCGGCCTGCATGCGCCAGCATTGGCAGGGGGAGCGGCAGGCGGCCGAAGTCAGCATGGTTCATTTGAGGGTCGCTCCGGCTAGAGCACTTTGATGTTGCTTGGAATCGCGCGTTCTGATTCGACGCTGTTG
>NZ_JCACHA010001149.1:0-5123 GCF_059503625.1 Skermanella sp. | reverse complement strand
CAAGCTGGTAGGCGCCGACCGAAGACAGCACGGCGTCGCCCATCGCGTCAAGGTAACGGTCGATGAAGTCGTCGCTCAGGTTCCTCATCGTCAGCACCGCGCTGTCCGTGTGGTGCCACTGGCGCTGGCCGTTCATGACGGCGACGACGGTGGAGACCAGCCGATGGGGCTTGCCGCGCAGAGCCTGGAGATGGCGCTTGGCCTCTTCCCGGTCGGCGGGCTTGTCGAACCACTCGCCGCCGCAGTCCAGCATCTGGTCGGCGCCGAGCACCAGATGGCCGGGATGGCGCGACGCCACCCGCTTCGCCTTCAGCTCGCCCAAAGCTTCCGAAACCTCGTCGGCCGTAAGGCCGGCGGCGCGGAAGCTGTGCTTGATCTCTTCTTCGTCCACGGCCGCCGCCTGGGCCACGACGCTGACGCCGGCGCGCTCCAGCATGGCCTTGCGGGCTGCGGAGGCGGAGGCGAGGACGACGGGCCGATCGGTCAGCATCATGTCGGGGTTTCCCCGCCGATAGCTCCGGTGATGGCCGCGCGCGCGGCTGGCGAGCCGGCCTGACGTCTCGCCAGCAGCATCATGATCTCGGCGGCGGTCTCCTCGATCGAGCGGCGGGTGACGTCGATCACCGCCCAGTTATGGCGGGAATAGAGCCGGCGCGCTTCCGCCACTTCCTGGCGGACCACTTGGGGATCGACGTAGTTGGTGTCTTGCGTCTGGTTCAGCAGCTTCAGGCGGTTGCGGCGGATCTGGATCAGGCGGTCGGGGTCCTTGGTCAATCCTACGACCAGCGGGCGGGTGATCTGCTCGAGTTCCGGCGGCAGCGGACAGCCGGGCACGAAGGGAACGTTGGCGGCCTTGATGCCCCGGTTCGCCAGATAAATGCAGGTGGGGGTCTTGGACGTGCGGGAAACGCCCATCAGGATCACGTCGGCCTCGTGCAGGTCCCAGGTGGACTGGCCGTCGTCATGGGCGAGCGCAAAGTCCATCGCGTCCATCCGGCCGAAATATTCGGCATCCAGCATGTGCTGACGGCCCGGCTGGCTCTGGCTTTCCAGGCCGAGATAGGCCGCCAGCGCATTGATCAGCGGGTCGAGCACGGGGATGCACGGCACCTGGAGTTCGCGGCAGGTCTCCTGCAAGCGGCGGCGCAGCTTCTCGTCGACCAAGGTGAACATGACGAGGCCGGGATTATCCTTGATGCCCTCGATCACCATTTCGAGCTGCCGCGTCGTCCGCACCAGATTCCAGAAATGTTCGATCGGCTGGACCTGATCGAACTGGGCCACGCAGGCGCGCGCGACGCTGTTGATCGTTTCCCCGGTCGCGTCGGACACCAGATGCAGATGAAACTGCTTCAGACCTGAGTTCATGCCAAGGATCAGCCTGTGTATATCTCGTTGATTACCGAGGATAACCTGGGATGGTTCCGGCGGAAGGCCAGATAGCGCCTGTAATACCCGACAAAGGGCGGGATTCGCTCTCTCTCGGGATAAAACCCCATGCCGCTGTGAGAGTCGCGCATAGTCTCCCCATGGCTTATCGTTATCCCCATGACTCCCAGAGTTGTTGAGTCTATAGCACCGTCGCGGTGACGGCTCAAATACTCCGGCCGTCACCCACACAGTCCGGGCAGTTCCCCACAGGCTGGGGATTGTTATGGGGATAAAATGTAATCACCGCTTTCCACAGGTATCATCCACAACCACTCTTCTTAAAGAAAAAGAATCAGGATAGAAGAAGGAGAAGGACCTGTTTGGGGATAAGGGCATTTAAGAGGCCATCGGGCAGGCCATATCGGTGCTTGTCCGCCATCCTTCGAAATGCCTCTCGGAATGAAAGTTCAGACGTTGGAAAGTTCGCAGAAGCTGTTCATCCGCGCGCTCAAGGGTGAAACCCTGGCACGCCCTCCGTTCTGGCTGATGCGTCAGGCCGGCCGGTATCTGCCGGAGTACCGGGCCACCAGGGCACATGCGGGCAGCTTCCTGGACCTGTGCTTCGCGCCGGAACTGGCGGTCGAAGTGACGCTCCAGCCGCTCCGGCGCTACGGCATGGACGCCGCGATTCTGTTTTCCGATATTCTGGTGGTGCCGCATGCGCTCGGCCAGAAGCTCGACTATGTGGAAGGCGAGGGGCCGCAGCTCGATCCGGTGCGCAACGCCGCCGAGCTGAGCCGGCTTTCGACGGAGCATTTCCATGAGAAGCTGGCGCCGGTCTACGAGACGGTGCGCCGGCTCTCCACCGCGATTCCGGAAACGACTGCGCTGATCGGATTCGCCGGTTCGCCCTGGACGGTCGCCTGCTATATGGTCGAAGGCTGCGGTTCGAAGGAATATGCCAAGGTCAAGAAGTTCGCCTATGGCGATCCGCAAGGCTTCGCGGCGCTGATCGACCTGCTGGTCACGGTCACGGCGGACTACCTGAACGCGCAGATCGAGGCCGGGGCCGAGGCGGTCCAGGTATTCGACAGCTGGGCGGGCGTGCTGCCGGCGCCCGAGTTCCGCCGCTGGGTGATCGAGCCGACGCGGAAGCTGGTCGATCTGATCAAGGCGAAGCACCCGCATGTCCCGGTGATCGGTTTCCCACGCGGCGCCGGCGAAATGTACAAGGAATATGCCGAGGTTTCAGGCGTTTCCGCCCTGGGGCTCGACACCACGGTGCCGCCGGAATGGGCAGCACTCGAGCTTCAGACCAAGCTGCCGGTCCAGGGCAACCTGGACCCGATCATGCTGGTGGCGGGCGGCGAGGCCCTGCGGAACTCGGCCGCCGGGATTCTCAAGACGCTGTCGAACGGGCCGTTCGTCTTCAATCTTGGCCATGGCGTGGTCCAGTCGACGCCGCCCGAACATGTCGGACAGCTTGCCGCACTGGTAAAATCCTGGCCCGACATATCTGGCTGATCAATCGGCCAAAATGAACTAAACGGTCTATCGACCGCCTGAGGCCTGGACTTAACAACCGAGCGAAATCAGCTTCAACGCCATGCCGAACCAGAAAACCGCTGTCGTCCTCTTCAATCTCGGCGGGCCTGACAGCCCCGACGCCGTGCGCCCGTTCCTGTTCAACCTGTTCAACGACCCGGCGATTCTCCGGATTCCGGGCGTGTTCCGGACGCCGCTGGCCTATCTGCTGGCGCGCCGGCGGGCGAAGCCGGCGGGTGAGATCTACGAGATTCTGGGCGGCAAATCCCCGCTGCTGGAAAATACCGAAGCCCAGGCCAGGGCGATCGAGGGGGCGCTCGGCGATCTGGGCGAGGTCAAGGCCTTCATCGCGATGCGCTACTGGCACCCGATGAGCGACGAGACGGTCGAGCAGGTCAGGCGGTTCGATCCGGACAGAATCGTGCTCCTGCCGCTTTATCCCCAGTTTTCCACCACGACCACGGCGTCGTCGGAAAAGATGTGGTTCCAGGCGGCGAAGGCTGCGGGCCTGAACAAGCCGACGGTCACCGTCTGCTGCTATCCGACCGAACCGGGCTTCATCAAGGCGGCCGCCGGACTGATCCGTTCCGGAATCGAGGAGTCCTCCGCCCACGGCAAGCCGCGCGTCCTGTTCTCCAGCCATGGCCTGCCGAAGAAGGTCGTCCAGGCCGGCGATCCGTACCAGTGGCAGTGCGAGCGGACGGCGGAAGCGATCGTCCGGGAGCTGAACGTTCCCGACTTGGACTGGGTGAGCTGCTACCAGAGCCGCGTCGGTCCGCTGGAATGGATCGGGCCATCGACCGACGCGGAGATCGAGCGGGCCGGAACCGACGGCGTGCCGCTGGTGGTGGTGCCGATCGCCTTCGTATCGGAGCATTCGGAAACCCTGGTCGAGATCGAGGTCGAATACCGCGAACTGGCCCACGAGAAGGGCGTTCCCCATTTCGTCCGGGTGCCGACGGTCGGGGTCGAAGATGCCTTCGTCCAGGGATTGGCCCGTCTGGTCCGTCAGGCGGTCACTGGCGAGGTCAAGATGTGTTCGCAGGCGGGAGGGCGGATTTGCCCGGACGGCTTCCAGGGCTGCCCGCAGCGGGCTGGACAGGCATCCAGGGGACACCCGGCGGCGGCTGGCCAGACCAAGCGCCCGCTTGCGGCGGAATAGGGACTTACCGGATTGCTTTACGACTGGATCAAGGCGCTTCACGTCATCAGCATCATCGCCTGGATGGCGGGGCTGCTGTATCTGCCGAGGCTGTTCGTCTACCACTGCGACGCGGCGGTCGGCTCCGAAGCCTCGGAAACCTTCAAGGTGATGGAGCGCAGGCTGCTGCGCGCCATCATGAACCCGGCGATGATCGCGTCCTGGATCTTCGGCATCACGCTGCTGGTGCTGAATCCCGGCTGGTTCGAGATGGGCTGGATCCACGCCAAGCTCGCCTTCATCGTCGGGCTGACCGGCGTCCACATGATGATGGCCGGCTGGCGCCGCGCCTTCGCCGAGGACCGAAACCAGCGGCCCCAGCGCTTCTTCCGCATCATGAACGAGGTGCCGACCCTGCTGATGATCGGCGTCGTGATCTTCGTGGTGGTGAAGCCGTTCTGAGGCGCGCGGGGCCTGTTCAGTCAGCCGTTTGCCGGGCGAGCAGGTTCCGCAGGACGATGGCCAGAGCATTCTCGTCCCCGTTGAAGCTGGCGATCATGGCAGCAAGGAAGCGGCGGGGATCGAGTTGACCAAGGTCGAGCGGATGCCCTGCCCGGAAGCCGAGAAGCACCATGAAAGCGAGCTGTGTCCGCCCGTTCCCTTCCCGGAACGGATGGATCGCGTTCAATTCAGCGAGAAAATGTCCGGCGCCAGTTGCGAATTCCAAAGGCTCAAGGCCGTTTAGGAATTTCTCGGCCTTCAACCAGCCGAAAATGCGTTCCATCTCGGCGGGGATGAATTCCGGGTAGCAGAAGGTACTGTTTTCTTTGGCGATCCGGATTGTGCGGAACCTGCCGGCCCAGCGATAGACATCCTAGAACAAGTGGTGATGGATATTCTGGTAATGGCGCACTCCGAGGCGGCCTGCCGGTAAGGGCTCGCCGGCGCGCTCTGCTGTGACGGTTGCCTCGAAAAGCTCCAGCGCCGCAGCATCTCGAAGATCGGGAATGTTCTTGAGAACCGTCGAACCGGGATAGGTGTCGGGGTCCGAGAGCGGCTCGTACAT
>NZ_JCACHA010001148.1:0-5127 GCF_059503625.1 Skermanella sp. | reverse complement strand
CCTTGGCGAGCTGGATGGCCGTGGTGCCGATGCCGCTGGAGCCGCCATGGACCAGCAGGGTCTCGCCTTCCGCCAAACGGCCGCGGTCGAACACGTTGGACCAGACGGTGAAGTAGGTTTCCGGCACGGCCGCCGCTTCCACGAGGCTGAAGCCCTTGGGCATGGGCAGGACCTGGGGAGCGGGGGTCGCGACGTATTCGGCATAGCCGCCGCCGGGGGTCAGGGCGCAGACCTGATCGCCGACGGCGAAGCCGGAGACGTCGGAGCCGAGCGCCGCGATCTCGCCCGCCACTTCCAGGCCCGGCAGGTCCGAGGCTCCGGGAGGCGGCGGATAGGCGCCGGCGCGCTGAAGGACATCGGGACGGTTGATGCCGGCGGCCATGACGCGAATCAGCACCTCGCCAGGGCCGGGCTGCGGAACCGGTCGGGTCGTCGGTTTAAGGACATCGGGGCCGCCGGGTGCGGTGATCTCGATGGCGGTCATGCTGTGCGGCAGGCCGGAGGCCATGGGCTTCCTCTTGTACGCTTCAAACAATTGCGGGATAGATGGCACATGTACCCTCAGGCGAGAGTGGTTACAAGCAGTCAGCATGATCGAAGCGCTTGTTTTCACATCGCGGAGGCCGTGAATCGGTTTTAAGCAGATAAGTTTCGAACGGGGAGACGACGGACCATGAACCTCGAAGAACTGGAGCCGACCAAGAAGCCGGCGCCCAAGAAGGACCTCACCGTGCTGTCGATCGACGAACTGCGCGATTACATCGCGACGCTACGCACCGAGATCGAGCGCACGGAAGCGGCGATCGCCGCCAAACAGGCCCATCGCAGCGGGGCCGAGGCCTTTTTCAAGAAGTAGCGGGCTTCAGGAAGTAGCGGGCTTCAGGGAAGTCTCGGCTTCAGGAACGACGAGGCGATCAGGAAGCAACCGCCAACGAACCCCGCGGGGGCCATCGAGCCGTCGACCACAGTCGCGAGAGGGATCAATTTGCCTTCTCGTGACACTGCGCTGTGATCCACCAAAAGACCTATCATATCCAAAAGTATTTATTACCAATTTCCCGCAACTACAGCGAAAATTCCCACCTTCTCTTCAGCCTTTCTTGTCGCGAACAGCCGCAAAATCAATGGCAAGTATGCGCCGCCACGATCGAGCGGAGAGATATGCAGGGAGGGATACCGATGTGGCGTTCAGGCATTCGCGCCAAGGTCTTTGGTGGTTTTTCAGTCGTATTGATGATCCTGGCGCTGGTCGGGGGAGCAGCCGTCTTCGCTCTCTCTGAGATTTCCGGCCAGTTCTCCCTGATGGATGCCCGCAGCGGTACCTTCGACGAGATTACGATAGTGGACCGCTCGTTTATCGAGCTGAAGGCATTGGCACATGAATATCACCGCTCCGGCGACGAGTCCCTGGCCACCAAAGTAAGGGAAGCCGCCGAAACGGTCTTTGGCAATATCGACCGGGTCACCACCCTGTATGAGGGCCAGCCGGAGCAGGCAATCGTCCTGGAAGTCCACCGGCTCGGCAAAGCCTATGTCGACGCGTTCGAGCAGGCGGCCGCCCTGAAGCGCCGGCAAGTGACGCTGGTCTCGAAGGATCTGGTCGAGGTCGGTTCCGACGTGACGCGCCGGCTCGATGCCGCCGCGACTCCGGCGATGGGGAGCGACACGACAGCCATGGATCTTGCGCGGCGCCTGCTTCAGCGGGTGCTCGAAGTGCGCCTGAACGCGGAAAAATCGCTTTCCGCCTCAGCCGAGAACTCGGCGACCGATATGGAAAAGAAGATCGGCACGCTCAACTCCGGGCTGAAGGCCTTCGAGAGCCGGGCCGCCTCGGCGGTTTCCGGAGGCGTCGACCTGGTCGGCAAGATCCGGCAGTATGTCGAGATCTATCAGGAGTCCCGCGTGCTGGCCGGCAAGCTCGACGCGCTGATGCAGGGCGACATGAAGCAGAGCGGCGACGCCCTGGCTGCGTCTCTCAGGACCCTCGTCTCCGAGGGAAGACTGCGTCAGGATGAGCAGCGCGCGGAAACCAGTTCCCTGATGTCGCGCATGGGCGTCTTCATCGTGGTCATCGGCGGCATCGGGCTGCTGGCCGGCGGCATCGCCGCCTGGACCATCGGCAACGGCATATCGCGTGCGATCCAACGCATCACGGCCGCGATGATGGATTTGGCCGGCGGCGACCGTGACGTCTCCATCCCGTATTCGGGCCGCCGTGACGAGATCGGCAAGATGTCGGGTGCGCTCCAGGTCTTCAAGGACTCGCTGATCGAAGCCGATCGTCTGGCCGCCGAGGAGAAGGCCCAGCTCTCAGCGCGCGAACACCGCCGGTCGGCGATCGAAGCGCGGATCATGAGCTTCGACGAACAGGTCAGCCGGTCGCTGGAAACCTTGTCGTCGGCCTCGGACGAGTTGAAGCGGACGGCATCGAGCATGGCCGGTGCCGCGGAGTACACCGCAACGCAGGTTGATGTCGTCGCCAATGCCTCAGATCAGGCGTCGGGCAATGTGGAGACGGTGGCTGCGGCGGCGGAGGAGCTTTCGCATTCGGTCAGCGAGATCGGCCGGCAGGTCAGCCAGTCCAGCGGCATCGCAGCACAGGCGGTGGAGGAAGCGGCCCACACAAACCGGGCGATCGACGAGTTGCGCACCGGCGCCGCCAAGATCGGCGAGATCGTCACCCTGATCGACCAGATCGCCGGTCAGACCAACCTGCTGGCGCTCAACGCCACGATCGAGGCGGCCAGGGCGGGCGAGGCCGGGAAAGGTTTTGCCGTCGTGGCCTCGGAAGTGAAGTCGCTGGCGACCCAGACGGCACGCGCGACCGAGGAGATCAGCGCGCAGATCACCGCTATCCAGGCGACAACCAGCGATGCCGTGACGACGATCCAGAACATCACGGAGACGATCAAGCGGATGAGTGAGATTTCGTCGGGGATCGCCGCCGCGGTCCAGCAGCAGGCGGCGGCGACTCAGGAAATCGCCCGCAACGTCAGTCACGCCGCCCGCAGTTCAGCCGAAGTGTCTTCCACCCTCGTCTCGGTCCGAACCGCCGCCGCCGATACCGGCTCGACTGCCAACCGGCTGCTCGGCACGTCCGCTCAATTGGCCGACCGATCCGGACAGCTGCGGCAGGACGTGGACGAGTTCATGAAAGCGATCCGGCACGCTTAACTTTTCTGCCTCTCCTGCAGCTTTTCCGCGTGACGGTGCATCGCGCGGAAGGTGCGGGAGAGGAACTGACGGCGGATCAGGATCGTGACGACCCACAAGGTCGCAAAGCTGAACACATAGGGACCGATGAACCACGCCAGAGCCGCCAGCGCGAAGTAGTAGGCGCGCAGGCCGCCGTTGAAGCTGGCTCCGGCCAGACTGAGGATGTCGCCGACTTCCTCAGCATAGGCGTCCCGTTCGGCCGGGTCGAGCGGCGGCATCGGCGCGCTGCCCATCATGGCGCAGCAGTAGTTGTACTGACGGATCGCCCAGGTAAACTTCATGAAGCCGAAGATGAAGATGCCGAACAGGAGAAGGATCTTCAGCTCGAAGAACTCGCGCGAGACCGGGCTGGCGAAGCTGAACTGGCTGAGCATGCCGTGAGCGGCATCGACCGAGCCGAGCAATCCGACGAGACCCGCCAACACCAGCATGGAGGTGGAGGCGAAGAAGGTTACGGAATGGATCGTATGCCCGACCAGGGCGGTATCCATGATCCGGTTCTCCCGGTCCAGCATCCGCTTCATCCATTCGTCGCGGAGCAGCTTGAGATGCTGGTTGACGCCCCAAAGCCCCCAGGCGAGATGGTCCATGACCAGCGTGTAGCCGCACCATGCCGTCAGGAACAGGGTGATGGCGGCCAGATCGGCCGTCGAGAAGTCGGGCGGCATCATTCCCCTTCGGAACCCCCCGCACTGTCGGGGACCCCGGCTTTCGAGACTTCGGCGAGAACGAAGACGCGGATGGCGCTCGACAGGTTGCCGGAGCGCCCCTCGTCGATCGATTCGATCAGGGCGTTGATCGAGACGTCACGCGCGGCGGCGATGTGTTTCAGGGCATCCCAGAAGGCCGCCTCGAGCGAGACGCTGGTCGAGTGGCCGGCGATCGTGACGGAGCGTTTCCGGATGGAGCTGTCCATGAAGCCTGCCGTCATTCCGGTCCCCCTGCGCATGGGGGCCGGAATGGGCGGTTCAGCGTCAGCGCGGGCCGATCATGTCCAGCGGGCGGACCCACTGGCTGAACTGCTCCGGCGTCAGGAGACCGAGGGCGACGCCCGCTTCGAGAAGCGTGGTGCCTTCCTTGTGAGCCTTCTTGGCGATCTTGGCGGCGTTGTCGTACCCGATATGCGGGTTCAGCGCCGTCACCAGCATCAGCGACTCGTTCAGCAGCTTGTTGACGCGGTCGGTGTTGACCTCGATCCCGACGACGCAGTTGTCGGTGAAGCTGCGCGCGGCGTCGGCGAGCAGCCGGACCGACTGAAGGAAGTTGAAGATGATGACCGGCTTGAAGACGTTCAGCTCGAAATGGCCGTTGGCGCCGGCGAAGGTGACGGCGGTATGGTTGCCGAACACTTGGGCGCAGACCATCGTCATGGCTTCGGACTGGGTCGGGTTGACCTTGCCCGGCATGATCGAGGAACCGGGTTCGTTCTCCGGCAGGCTCAGCTCGCCGATGCCGCAGCGCGGTCCGGAACCCAGCAGGCGGATGTCGTTGGCGATCTTGAACAGCGACGTGGCGACGGTGTTCAGGGCGCCCGAGCCTTCGACCAGCGCGTCGTGGGCGGCCAGAGCCTCGAACTTGTTCGGGGCGGTGACGAAGGGGAGACCGGTGATCTCCTCGACGTTCTTGGCGAACAGTTCGGCGAAGCCGGCCTTGGCGTTGAGGCCGGTGCCGACCGCCGTGCCGCCCTGGGCAAGCTGGAGCAGGCGCGGCAGCGTCGCCTTGACGCGCTCGATGCCGTAGGCGACCTGGGTGACGTAGCCGGAGAACTCCTGGCCGATGGTCAGCGGCGTCGCATCCTGAAGATGGGTGCGGCCGATCTTGACGACGTCGGCGAATTCCTTGGCTTTGGCGTCGAGGGCGGCGTGCAGGTGCTCCAGGGCCGGGACCAGCTCATGGTGGACCTGCTCGACC
>NZ_JCACHA010001147.1:0-5132 GCF_059503625.1 Skermanella sp. | reverse complement strand
CTGCCACTTGCACAAGGTCGCCGACCGGCATGAGGCCGACCTCCGTACCAGCGAACCGGGCTCCAGGAATGACGGTCCCGCCGCTGGCCAGCCATCGCCGATCCCACGGGAAGAGATCATCGTCGGGATCGACGGCGGCTACCTCCGGAACTGGTATGACAAGCAGAAGAAGTTCGAGGTCATCGTCGGCAAGTCGATAACCGAGGATCGCGACGACCGCTACTTCGGCCTCGTCCGCAGTCAGGATGCCGCGCCCAAGCTCGGGCTACGCGAGGTGCTGCGGAGCCAGTGGCTGCCGGCGGATCAGCCGGTCACCGTGCTGACCGACGGCGGTGACAGTGTTTGCGCGTTCGTGGGCGATCTGCCATCCGGCAGCGAGCACCACCTCGACTGGTTCCACATTGCGATGAGGCTGACTAGGCTCGGGCAATACGCCAGAGGTCTGGCGCACTACAATCCCATCGAAGCGGCTGCCCTGCAGGACCGGCTGGAGCAGATCAAGTGGAGGCTGTGGCATGGCGATGCCGGTGAAGCTTTAAACCGCTCCCGTGCGTTGGCCGAGGAGGTCGCCGCCCTGGACAGCGGCTATCCCAGCTTGACGCGGCTGGTCAAGGCGACGGCCGGGTTGACCACCTACATCGAGAACAATTCCGCCGCGATCACGGACTACGCGGAGCGCTGGGACCATGGCGAGATCATCTCGACCGCCTTCGTCTAGTCCACCGTCGATCTCGTCATCAGCAGGCGTTTCGCCAAAAAACAGCAGATGCAATGGTCAAGAAAGGGCGCTCATCGACTCCTGCAGACCCGAACGCGCACCCTTGACGGCACGCTGCGCGACCTGTTCACCAGCTGGTATCCGGCTATGCCCCCTAACGATGTTCAATTCGCCCCGTTCGCCGTCGCAGCCTGAACTACCCCACGGTTTCTGGTGCTCTCGAGGGCAGTCACTCGCCGCTCCCCATCAGCCATGTGACTCACCAAAAGGCTGCCGCCGTAACACTACTGCGTGTGCCGTGTTGTCGCACAACGTGGTTCCAATTCCCCGCGGCAGCTTCATGACCAGACGCATCAGCCAAAGCATTTCTCTCACGCCCGAACTCAACCGCTTCGTCCAGGCCCAGGTGACATCAGGGCGTTACCAGACCGCCAGCGAGGTTATCCGCGACGGGCTGCGCCTGCTCCAGGAGCGAACACGCCCGGTCACCGGCTTCACCATCCCGGTCGGTGATCATGACGCCTGATCACGGTCATGCAGATGGCTCCTGGCTGGTCGGCGGTGGCGCCATGGGGACGCTGATACGGGCGCACAACTGGTCCGGCACCCCTCTCGGTCCCACCGAGGCTTGGCCGCAGAGCCTGAAGACAGCGGTCGGCATCATGCTCAGCACCAAGCACCCGGTTTTCATCTTCTGGAGTTCTGAGCACATCTGCCTCTACAACGACGCCTACGCCGCCTCGCTCGGTCCTGAGAAACATCCCTCCATTCTGGGAGCTCCGGGCCGGCAGGCCTGGCCGGACGCTTGGCCCGTCATCGGGCCGCAGATCAGCCAGGTCATGGCGGGCGGCGAGCCGACCTGGCATGAGAACCAGCTGGTTCCAATCATCCGCAACGGCCGGCGCGAAGACGTCTACTGGACCTACAGCTACGGACCTATCAACGACGCCAGCGCACTCAATGGTGTCGGCGGTGTCCTGGTCCTCTGCACGGAGACCACCCAGGTGGTTGTTTCCCGGCGCACGAGCGAAGAACGCTTCTGGGCTCTGGCGAAAGCCAGTTCCGAAGTCTTTTACCGTATGAGCCCGGATTGGACCGAGATGCGCCAACTTTATGGTCGCGATTTCCTCTCCGACACCGAGGGCGTGAGCACGACGTGGTTGACCGAATACATCCACCCAGACGACCAGCCGCACGTCTGGGGGACGATCCAGGAGGCCATCCGGACGAGGGGTGTCTTCGACCTGGAGCATCGAGTTCGGCAGGTGGACGGAACCCTGGGCTGGGTGCACTCACGGGCGGCACCGATCCTGGACACCGATGGAGAGGTCACTGAGTGGTTTGGGGTTGCCAGCAATGTGACCCCACGCAAGCAAGCAGAAGAAGCAGTGCGTGTGAGCGAAGAGCGTCTCAGGAGTGCCTTTGCGATCAGGACGGTCGGCGTCATGTTCTGGGGGCCAGGGTTCGACCTCACCGAGGTGAACGACGCCTTCCTGATGATGACCGGCTTCACCCGGGAGGAGGCGCTCGGGCTGACATGGCAGGAGCTGACGCCCGAGGAGTTCCACCCGGCCTCGCTCAAGGCGGTCGAGGAGGTGACCACGCTGGGCGAGAGCACCCCGTACGAGAAGCAGTATTTCCGCAAGGACGGGTCGCGCTGGTGGGGCCTGTTCGCGGCGCGCAGGATCGGGGATGAGGTGGTCGAGTTCGTGCTCGACGTCACCCGGCGCAAGCTCGCCGAGGCGGCGCTGCGCGAGACCGAACAACGCTTCCGCCTTGTCGTCGAGAATGCGTGCGACTACGCGATCCTCATCACCGACGAGCAGGACACGATCACTGACTGGTTCCCGGGGGCAGCAAACGTGTTCGGCTGGAGTGCCGAGGAGATAGTAGGTCAACCGAGCACCATCCTGTTCACGCCCGAGGATCGCGAGAAGGGCGTGCCCGCATGGGAGTTCGATATCGCCCGCCAGGAAGGTGCCGCACCCAACGTGCGCTGGCACTTGCGCAAGGACGGTCAGCGCGTGTTCATCGAGGGCCAGAACGTAGCCCTGCGCCATGCCGACGGGAGCTTGCGCGGGTTCCTGAAGATCGGCCAGGACGTCACCGCCCGTCATGCCGCTGAGGTGGCACTGCGGGCGTCGCGTGACGAGGCGGAGGAGGCCAACCGGGCCAAGTCCCGTTTCCTGGCGGCGGCCAGCCACGACCTGCGCCAGCCCGTGACCGCAGCGAACCTCTATATGGACCTGCTGCAGCGCCGTCTGCAGGACCCCGACCACCGAGCCCTGGCCGACCTGGTCCGGACCTCGCTCGACGGCCTGCTGGGCCTGCTCAACGGCCTGCTGGAGATCGCCAGGCTGGACGCCGGCATCGTGCAGCCCGACAAGCAGCCGGTCATGCTGGACGACCTGCTCCATCGTCTGTCGATGGAGTTCGAGGCCCAGGCCAGGGCGGCCCGCCTGTGGCTTCAGGTGCCGCCCTCGTCGGTGGTTGTGTCCACGGACCGCCTCCTGCTGGAGCTGATCCTGCGCAACCTGATCGGCAACGCGCTCAAATACACCCAGCGCGGCGGCGTGTCGGTGGAGGCGCTGGAAGAAGGTGACACGGTACGGATCGACGTCCGGGACACGGGATCGGGCATACCGAAGGACCTGCTGAGCCGGATCTTCGACGACTTCTACCAGGCGGGTGATCCTGCCGGGCAGAGCCGGGGGTTCGGCATCGGGTTGGCCACGGTGCGCCGGGCCGCCCGAGCGCTGGACTGCCGGCTCGAAGTGCAGTCCAAACCGGAGCGGGGCTCGGTCTTTTCCGTCTGGCTGCCGAGGGCCGGGGAGGCAGCGCCCCGGGAGCCGGTTCCTGTCCCAGAGCCGGCCCCGTACGTGGAGGATCTGTCGGGGCACACGATCCTGATGGTCGAGGACGATCTCCTGATCGGCATGGCCCTGGCGATGGAGCTGGAGGAGACCGGTCTCACCATCGTCCGGGCCAACAGCGTAGCCGCCGCGCAGACACGCCTCGATGAACAGTCAACCCGCTTCGACCTGGTTCTCTCCGACTACCAGCTCGGGGACGGCAACGGGCTGCAGGTTATCGAAACCATCAGGGAGCGATGGCCCGCGCCAGCCATCCTACTGACAGGCGACACCGCTCCGGACATCCTGCAGCAGGCCCGAAAAGCATCGGTGCGTCTCATGCACAAGCCTGTGCCCAATCAGGCGCTTCGGCAGGCGATCGCGGAACTCCTCGCCGCTGACAGGAAGGAGCAATAATGCTTCGTTAACCCTGATCCGCTAAAACAATCAGGTCGGCCGGTTTTCCCCTGTTATGGTCGGCAGGTGAAGTTGGTACTTCGATTACCTTTTGAGTAGACGTCTTCTGTGGTTCGTACAACTAGCTCGCTTGGGCGACGGGACGAAGGTAGCACGTTCCGTCGTTCAGTGCGTCTAATCGGCGTCCACCCAGGTAGTGTACGGATGCCGCGACAGGGCTGAGTTCGAGTACCGCGGATCTCCGGTGACCTCGGCACCAATCCATTCAGGCTTCTCAAACGGCTGGTCGGGGTGGTGAAGCTCGACCTCGGCCATAACAAGCCCGGCGTTAACACCCTGGAATTCATCGATCTCCCAGACCACTCCGGCATGAGGCACCTTGTGGCGGACCTTCTCGATCAGGGGATGGTGGCACAGCGAGGCGAGCATCTCCTCGGCGTGGTCGGCCGGGATCCGGTACTCGTACTCGTCCCGCACGAGGCCTGCCGGCTGGCTCTTGATCGTCAGAAAGGCTAAGCCACCGGCTCGCCGGACCCGGATGGTCGGCGGATCACCGCTCTGCTTCAGATAGCCTTGACGGTACGGTTCACCGCCCGTGTTCCTCGGCCATCCATCGCGGACCAGGAACTTCCTCTCGATCTCCAGAGGCATCTTCTCTCCAATGCTCAACTTGATCTTCGACGGGCCTCAACAGCCTCGTGCTCGCTTGATCGCGATGCGCTTGGACGTCATCACCCAGGGGCATAGCTCAGCTGAAGCTGGCAGGCGAGAAGCGAAAAGACAGTTTATTTCCTAAAATTCCACATTTTGGCCTATAATCTTTCGTATACGACCTTTTAGGCAGGTGCGGAGTTCTAAAATATGTGCAAAAAGAAAGCCGCCCCGAAAGGCGGCCTGAGTCTAGGGAGGAAACGCCCAAAGAGGCGTCGCGGTATCGCTACCGCACTGCAACAATGAACCCAGAGCCAAATTTGTTCAATGGAAAATGCAGGTCTACATGCCTGCATTCCTTTGGATCATTATCTCCCATCTAATTTGTTACTCCGCTCTAACACGCTTGCGGCGAGGAATCAGCGTGATGAGATGGACGGCCCCCGCATCCATTTCCGCACGTTGGAACGTCTGAAGACGAAAGCCTGTTAAAA
>NZ_JCACHA010001146.1:0-5134 GCF_059503625.1 Skermanella sp. | reverse complement strand
GCTGGAGAGAAGAGACGTTCGTTATCATGGACGATCGCCAGCAAATCTCCGGAAACACGGGGGCTCAGGATGCATCTTCCGCCCACCGTGCCTAATTTTCAGTAAAGCGGCGGGCATCGTCCCGGACGCCATGCTATAGAGCCGCCGACCGCTCCCGACCGTATTCTTGAACAGACCGCGCATCCCTTGCCGTATCCCGTCCTCTCAGCCCTGCCGATCGATCCGGTCCTTCCCGACATCCGCCGGGCCTTGGCTGCGGCTCCCAACGCCGTCCTCCAGGCTCCTCCAGGCGCCGGCAAGACAACCCGCGTCCCGCTGGCGCTGCTGGACGAACCGTGGCTCGCCGGCTCGAAGATCGTGATGCTGGAGCCGCGCCGACTGGCCGCCCGCGCGGCTGCCCGCCGGATGGCGGACATGCTGGGGGAAGCCGTCGGCGAGACCGTCGGCTACCGCGTCCGGATGGACAGCAAGGTCGGGCCGAAGACCCGGATCGAAGTGGTGACCGAGGGCATCCTGATACGCCTGCTCCAGCGCGACCCCGCCCTGGAAGGGATCGGCGCCGTCCTGTTCGACGAGTTCCACGAACGCAGCCTGGATGCGGACCTGGGCTTGGCGCTGTGCCTCCAGATCCAGTCGGTCCTGCGCGATGACCTGCGCCTGCTGGTCATGTCCGCCACGTTGGACGGCACGGCGGTCGCCCGGCTGCTGGACGGCGCCCCCGTCGTCACGTCGGAAGGCCGCGCCTTCCCAGTCGAAACCCGCCACATCGACCCATCGGGCGCCCGCCGGATCGAGGATGCCGTGGCGTCCGCCACGCTGACGGCGCTGAAGGAGGAGACCGGCAATATCCTGGTCTTCCTGCCCGGCGTCGCCGAGATCCGCCGGGTGGAGAAACTGCTGGTGCAGGCGTCCACCGGACCGGGTGTCCTGATCGCGCCGCTCTACGGCGACCTGCCCCAGGACCGCCAGGACGCCGCGATCGGTCCGACGCCGCCGGGTCTGCGCAAGATCGTGCTGGCGACATCCATCGCGGAAACCAGCCTGACCATCGAAGGCATCCGCGTCGTCATCGACAGCGGTCTGATGCGGGTGTCGCGCTTCGATCCCGGCGGCGGCATGACGCGGCTGGAGACGATCAAGGTTAGCCAGGCCTCCGCCGACCAGCGGCGGGGCCGTGCTGGCCGTCTGGAACCGGGCGTCTGCTACCGGCTGTGGCCGCAGGGCCAGCACCGGGCGCTGCCGCCGCATACCGCGCCTGAGATGCTGGCGGCCGATCTGGCGCCGCTGGCGCTGGAACTGGCGCAGTGGGGCGTCAGCGATCCGGCCGACCTGCGCTGGCTCGACCCGCCGCCCGCTCCCGCCTATGCGCAAGCCCGCGACCTGCTGCGCCGGCTGGGGGCACTCGATGGCGACGGCAGGATCACGGTGCATGGCGGCAACATGGCGTCACTCGGCATGCATCCGCGTCTGGCCCACATGGTCCTGCGCGCCCGCGACCTCGGCTGCGGCGCGCTGGCCTGCCAGATCGCGGCACTGCTGGGAGAGCGCGATATCCTGACCGGACAGCCGGGCGAGCAGCGGGACTCCGATATCCGCCGCCGGGTCGAGACGCTGAGATCGGGCGACCAGAAGCTCTGGTCGGTACGGCAGGTGACGGCCCAGGCGCGGCAGTGGCAGCGCCAGCTCGGCATCGCCGCCGGAACCGGAACCGTGGGCGATACCGGACGGGTGCTGGCGCTGGCCTATCCCGACCGCATCGCCCAGCGTCGTCCGGGCAGCGACGGGCAGTACCGGCTGAGCAACGGGCGCGGCGCGTTCTTCCTGAAGATGGAGCCGCTGGCGGCGGAGGATTTCCTCGCCGTGGCCGACCTGGACGGCGCCAAGCGCGAGGCCCGCATCTTCCTGGCGGCGCCGCTGACCCTGGCCGAGATCGAGGAAGACTTCGCCGACACGATCGAGATATCGGAGTCCATCGCCTGGGACAGCCGGGAGGAGGCCGTGCTGGCGCGCCGCCAGCGCCGGCTCGGCGAATTGGTCCTGAAGGACGATCCGCTGCCGGACCCAGGCGGCGCCCGCACGGCGCAAGCCTTCTGCCAGGGCGTTCGGGAACTCGGCCTCGCCGTGCTGCCCTGGACCCGCGAGCTGGAGAACTTCCGCGCCCGCGTCGAGTTCCTGCGCCGGTTCGAGCCGGAGGGTTCCGGCTGGCCCGACATGTCCGACGATGCGCTGCTCGCAAGCCTGGAAGACTGGCTGGCTCCCTTCCTGACCGGGCTGACGCGCCGTGCCCACCTGAAGCGGCTCGACCTCGGCTCCGCGCTCAAGTCGCTGCTGCCCTGGGACCGGCAGCGCGACCTGGAGGAAGCGGCACCCACCCATGTCACCGTTCCCAGCGGCTCGCGCATCCCGCTCGATTATACCGGCGGCGGCGTGCCCGTGCTGGCGGTGCGGCTTCAGGAGATGTTCGGGCTGGCCGAAACGCCGAAGCTCGCCCATGGGCGGGTGCCGCTGGTCCTGCATCTGCTGTCGCCGGCCCATCGGCCGATGCAGGTGACCAGCGACCTCGCCAGCTTCTGGGCCAATACCTACCGCCATGTCAGGGCCGACCTGAAGGGCAAGTATCCGAAACATTACTGGCCGGACGACCCGCTGGAAGCGGAACCGACCAGCCGCGCCAAACGCCGGGGCACCTGAATGGCCGAATCAGCCACTAAAACTGACGTCATCATCGTCGGCGCCGGAGCCGCCGGGCTGATGTGCGCGATCTCCGCCGGGCGGCGCGGCCGCCGGGTGCTGCTGATCGACCATGCCGAAAAAGCGGGCAAGAAGATCCTGATCTCCGGCGGGGGGCGCTGCAACTTCACCAACCTGCACACCGCTCCCGACCGCTTCATCTCGGCCAACAGGCATTTCTGCATCTCCGCGCTCCGGCGCTACACCCAGCACGACTTCATCGCGCTGGTCCGCCGCCACGGCATCGCCTTCCATGAAAAGAAGCTGGGGCAACTGTTCTGCGACGACAGCGCCCGCGATATCGTCGGCATGCTGCTGCGGGAATGCGAGGAAGCGGGCGTCACCCTGATGCTGGACACCACCGTCGGCCGGATCGAGAAGGACGGCGGGTTCCGGGTCGAGACCAGCCGGGGCGCCTTCGACGCCGAAAGCCTCGTGATCGCGACCGGCGGTTTGTCGATCCCGAAGATGGGCGCCACCGGCTTCGGCTATGGCGTAGCCAAGCAATTCGGCGTCGAGGTGCTGCCGACCAGGGCCGGCCTCGTCCCCTTCACCTTCGCCGATGCCGATCCCCGGAACTTCAAGGATCTGGCCGGCGTGGCGTTCGACGCCGAGGTCCGGTGCGGCGGCGTCTCGTTCAGCGAGGCGATGCTGTTCACCCACCGGGGCCTCAGCGGTCCGGCCATCCTCCAGATCTCGTCCTACTGGAAGGACGGCATGCCGGTGGAGATCGACATGCTGCCGGGAGCCGGCATCGAAGACCGGCTGAGGGGCCTTGTCGCGGAACGTCCCAAGGCGGAAGTGAAGACGCTGCTGTCCGACCTGCTGCCCCGCCGGCTGGCCCTGAAGGTCACCCCGGCGTCCTTCGACGGCCGTCCGGCCAACAGGGTGCCGGAGCGGGAATGGCAATCGCTGACCCACGGCCTCCGCCACTGGGAGATTTCACCCGCCGGGACCGAAGGCTACCGTACGGCCGAAGTCACCCTGGGCGGCGTCGACACCGCCGCCCTGTCGTCAAAGACGATGGAGGCGCGCGCCGTTCCGGGCCTCTACTTCATCGGCGAGGTGGTCGACGTGACCGGCTGGCTCGGCGGCTACAACTTCCAATGGGCATGGTCGTCCGGTTACTGCGCCGGCCAGTTTGCCTGAAGGCGGGCCTGCCGGAGACCTGTCGCCTGAATACGTGCCCTGGTCATCCTTCATTTACGACCGGGGGCTAATCTCATTGTCGAAGGTAAAATTTATGGCAAAAACACAATAATGACATCTGCCGGCATTCAGCTTCCATCGATCCCTGCAGGCGATCCATCGCTGTTGAGCGAGTGGTCCGCTTTCTCGACGGTTCAATGCCGGTCCTTCGACGTGCTGCGCCGGGAGATCGAGGAAACCAGCCGGAGCATCGAGAACAGCACCCAGGACATCAGCACGGGGTTCCGCGATCTGGCCGACTCGGCCGGCGAGCAGAGCCGCCGGGTCCAGGAGATCATCGCCAACGCCAATGTGGTCGAACTGGACGGCGAGCGCGTCCCGATCGACCGGGTCATGGTGGCGATGCAGGAAATCCTGGTCGATATGGTCAACAACATCGTCTCGCTGTCGAAACAGGCGATGCGGATGGTCTATCTACTGGACGACGTCGTCCAGGATGTCCAGGACGTCGAGAAATTCATCGGCGAGATCGGCGAGATCAACCAGCAGACCAACTTCCTGGCCCTGAACGCCCGCATCGAAGCCGCCCGCGCAGGCGCCGCCGGAACGACCTTCCATGTCGTGGCCGGAGAGGTCCGCCAGCTTTCGTCCACGACGGCGGCCCTGGCCGAGCGGATGAGGCTTTCGGTCGGAGCGGTCTCCCGTGGCGTCGTCCGAGGCTACGAGATCCTTCAGACCATCGCCGACACCGACCTGTCGCCCCAGCTTCTGGCAAAGGAGCGGATCGACAGCGCCATGTCCGGCCTGATCGTCCAGGCGGAGCACTTCACCGCTGTACTGAGCGATGCCGTCGTCGCGTCCGACACGATGACACGCAACATCGGCCAGATCGTGACCCGCCTGCAGTTCCAGGATCTGGCCAAGCAGCACTTCGAACATGTCATCGACGGCATGATGCTGATGAAGAGCGGGCTGGAAGACCTGGGGACGGCGACATCGGCCGCCATCGGCGCCGCTCCCGCTTCTGCGCCGGACGATCGGTCCGAATGGCTGATCGGTCTGGCGGCGGGCGTCCCGGTCGGTGCCGCGCGCCAGCGCTTCCTGCGTGGCCTGCTGATGGGCGGCTCTGCGCTCGACGGCATCGGGGCGCTGGATGTTCTACCCGGCGACCGCACCGGCACCGACGATGTACGCGGTGCCCAATCCGATCCCGATCAGGATGCCATCGAACTTTTCTGAACGAGCATCGATGCCT
>NZ_JCACHA010001145.1:0-5135 GCF_059503625.1 Skermanella sp. | reverse complement strand
AAGGCCCTGCTCCTGCCGTTATCGTGAAATTCTAGGCTGTTTTTTTCACGGTATGAGCGATATACTTAGCTTGTCAACGATCAAGGCACTTTCCGCAATGGGTACTCCCCCCGCTCAGACTACCCAGGATTCCCTGTCCCAAGACCCCGATGCCATCGTAGGACGCCGCATCCGCGCACGCCGGCGCATCCGGAAACTGTCGCTGGAAAGCCTCGCGCGTGAGGCGGAGGTGTCGATCGGTCTGCTCAGCCAGATCGAGCGGGGCCTGTCGTCGCCGTCGATCAGCGTCCTGAGACGCATCTGCACAGCACTTCAGATTCCGATGAACTGGCTGTTCTCGGATGCCGACAGCGAAGCGCCGGAGGAAGCCGGCCTGATCGTGCGCGCCGGGCGGCGGCGGACGCTGGATTTTTCCGGCCGGGGCATGGTCAAGGAGCTTCTGACCCCCGATGACGGCGGCAACCTGCAACTCATGATCGTCCGCCTGGAAGGTCACGGCGGCTCTGGGATGGAGCCCTACAGCCATGTGGGAGAGGAAGCGGGGACCGTCCTGAAGGGAACCGTGGAGCTAGCGGTGGACGATCTCGTCTTCGTGCTGAACGCCGGCGACACGTTCCGCTTCGACAGCCCGCGACCGCACCGTTTCCGCAACCTGGGAGAAGACGAGGCGGAAGTCCTATGGGCCGTCACGCCGCCATTCTACTGACCGGCGGTGGTGCCAAAGCGCGCAGCGGCGGGTTGACGTTGCATAACAAGAATCCTTCCGTCCCTTTGAGGAAACGCATTGGCACAGGCAACCGACTCCGCATCGCAAGCTCCGGCAGCCTCATCGTCCGAACAATTGCCCCGCCAGGGATTCTTCCTGCTGGCCTCGCTCGCCTTCTTCTGGGGCACGAACTGGCCGGCCATGAAGCTGGCCGTCATCGACATGGACCCCTGGACATTCCGGGCCATCTGCTTCATCGCCGGAGCGGGCGGACTGATGCTGGTGGCCCGCGCCCGTGGTCTCAGCCTCCGGATCCCGCCCGCGGACCTTAAGCCGCTGATCCTGACGGCATTGATCAACGTGACGTGCTGGCAGATCTTCTCGGCGTTCGGGCTGACGCTCATGGCCGCCGGACGGGCGTCGATCATCGCCTTCACCATGCCGCTATGGGCATCCATCCTGAGCGTCGTCTTCCTGCGGGAGCGCATGACCGCGCTGCGCATCGTTGGTCTTGCCCTGGGACTGGCGGCGCTCGCGATCCTGCTGATCCCGGAGTTCGGGCGGCTGGGCGGAACGCCCTGGGGAGCCGCCATGATGCTGGCCGCCGCCATTTGCTGGGCAATCGGCACCGTCATGCTGAAGGCGATCCCCTGGCGGATGGACACCATCCAGCTCGCCGCTTGGCAGCTTGCGATCGGCGGCGTGCCGGTGATCCTGGCAGCCCTTCTGGTCGGCGATCCGGCATCCGTGATGGACCTGACCACGCCTGGGGCGCTCGGCGTGATCTATGCGGCGCTGATCCCGATGATCTATTGCCACTGGGCCTGGTTCCGCATCGTCTCGCTGTTTCCCGCCAACGTCGCGGCGATCGGAACCCTGGCGATCCCGGTGGTCGGGGTATTCTCCAGCGCCCTGATCCTTGGCGAGCCGCTGGCCGGCGCCGACCTCCTGGCCCTGTCGCTGGTGGTCGCCGGCCTGTTCATCGTCCTGGTGCTGCCAAGCCTGCTGCCGCAGCGCTCCAAGGCCCGCACGGCCGATCCGGTTTCGTCCCGCCAATGAAGGATGGCCGGTGCGGGCTTTGGCTTTGCTTGCGGAGGCTTTACTTGCGGAGGCTTTACTTGCGGATGTCCAGCGGAGACCAGGTGGCGCCATAGGTCCGTCGGCGGGTTTTCCTGCCCGTCTCCGCCGTTCCGGACTCCCCGGCCGCGTCCGCTTCGTTCGACGCTTCCCCGGCGCTGCTGCTCTCGCGGGCCGGTGCCGCATCGGGCGCCTTGGCGTTCTTGCGAGGCCGGCCTCTTGGCCGGCTGACGGGTGTTGCGACCGGATCGGGAGTCCTGAACGTCCCGCCGGTTTCGCGGTCCTGCCCTGAAATGTACCCGAGCAAAGTTCGTACCGCGTCCTGGATAAAGCCGGGAGCGGCCTTGTAGTGAGTTAAGACTTCAAGTTCGTCGTGGGTGAAGCGCTCGTCCTGTCGTTCCTTTACCTCGGGTTCGGCAGGAGCGGAGATCCCGTCGAGACCGTCGTAGAAGAAGCTGACCGGAACATCCAGCGCCTTCGCGATCTCGCAAAGCTGGCCGGCTCCGACGGAACTCGCTCCCGTTTCGTATTTCCGCATCTGCTGGAACGACATTCCCAGGGCCTTGCCGAGTTCCGGCTGAGACAAGTTCAACAGGGTGCGGCGAATACGAATCCTTTCACCAATGTGCTGATTGGCTTCCTGAGACGCGCCTCTGTTTCTGGCCTGACGTCCGCGTTTGACTTCGACCTGATTATCTTCGGTTTCAATCACATCAGCATCCCATTACAAGAAAATTGCATTTTGCCAAGTTTTCAAACAAAAAGAACGTCCGTTCCATAGTCCTGACCTCAATTACGACAATTCTGGCTTCTTTGTCAACTCCGGTGGTAAATCGTTGATTAAAGTGGCTTGCGCCATACCGTAGGACAAATCTGATATGCCTGTCATTGGGCTTCTTTCGAAACCGCCGACGAAATTTAATTCTCGAAACTTGCTCCGTTGGAGTTGAAAGCCGTTCAGCCAGACGATCAGGAGGAATGTCCAGGGGTTCTCATCAGTGAACGCTTCGTTGCAAAGAGCGGGGTATCGCCGGAACCGCAAATTGAAAATCTTTCGCTTTCCAAATTGCAATATGGCTACCATTCATTTTTGGCTTTGATGAAGAACTTTGCAATATTTGTGTATTGGGGAGCATACCGGGTAAATGGAGTGCATCTGCTCACGATGATCGACGACATCCTCGACATGTCCAAGATCGATGCTGGCAAGATCGATCTGAACGAGGGCACCGTCGATATCGTCCGCGCCGTCGCCGGTTGCTGCCGGACGATGCGCCAGCGCGCCGCGGACGCGGGCGTGGGCTTGTTGTCCAAGGCCGTCAAGTTCACGCCGTCGGGGGGCAGCCTCTTCGATGGTGAGCGGGTCGGCGGCAGCGCAGGAAGGTCCCGGGCGGGTGCTTGAATGGCTGGATCAGGCGTCCGACGGCACGGATAGCCAGATCCAGCCGAAATCTCGGAGAGCACTCGTCGGGATGTTGCACTGACCGTATCACCCGGTCCACTCGGCGAGCCTGCGGTGTTCCAGTTGCCGTAAAGGGTCGTAAGGGCAGTCTCTCCGGTATCGACGATCAAGGAAGGAGATGCGCGGCCACGTCCTCATGTCCCAACCTCTGGGTTCCCTCATGCGAGCGCTTCGGACTCTCCGAAACACTGGCCATGCGGTTTCCATCAAGACGAAACGGCCAATTTGGTCCCGGCAATCAAATTTTAGGCAAAGATGCCTAGAACCCATGGCTTTGCTAAGCATAGCACGATATATTTCATGTTCTGCTTCAGTGCCTTTTTTGTCTTTTTGATAAACACGACTCGATACGTTTTATGAATACCACAATGAGTAAGGGGTGATGTCAACGACAGTGCCATCGAATCGGGCATCATGGCCGCGTTTTGAGAACCATCGCGAAGTCCACCGCCGTAAGGATCATATCGACCGTCCAGCCATCGCTGGATAGCGGCAGATGAATGCCGGAAACGGTCGCGACGCCGGCTTTGGGGCCGCTGTATGGGGGAGCCGAGAACACCGGCTGTCGCATCTGGACCACCTTCATCCTGTCGATCCAGACAGTGCTCGCAGGTCCCGTATGGTCCATTTCGGAAAACCTCTTGCCAGTATAGTCCCGACGGGCCTGCGCGACGACCTGAGTACCGATAAGACGATACCGGAAATCGGATGGATCGTAGAATACATCCGTCAATATCAGCCACGGCAGCAGTTGAGGAATCTCACAAGGATCGATATCACGACGCGCTGGCATCATGCGGTCGATGATTTTACTCTTCCAGTAGTCGAGTACCGATTGGACGATCGACGAGAGTAAAATTGTTTCAGTGGTCATCATGCGCACTGCCATGACCCTTTTAAGATGGATTCTTGAAAAACTAGGCGTATTATGATCATTTCTTTCTTGGTTTTAAAACTTCAATCGACCGCCTGCAATTAAATTTCAAAAGATATAAAATTTTACAAACGGTCATACCAAGTCATTAGACAGACTTGTACATGATAGATCGGTCGCTCACTTTACATGGCGAACCGACATGGTTTCAGCAGCAATTTTTATGGTTAATATTAAATTAACCATTTTGAGCCAGTGTGAACCATCCCTGATGGATGGTCACGCAATGATGTCCAGCGCCTTAAGTCCCCTTACCGGCGGAAACACCTCAAGCGAGAACCGCATTCTGATCTGTGAGGACAATTCGCTGATCGCGATGGGATGGGCGTCGTTGTTGTCAATGACCGGGTACACCGTGCTCGGTCCTGCCGACACCGGGGAAAAGGCGCTGGAACTGGCTTATCAGGATCTGCCGGATCTGGCGGTACTGGATATCGGCCTGCGCGGCGCGATCGACGGCATCTCTGTCGCGTCCGAACTGGCGCCCCTCGGCGTGACCATCATCTTCGTCACGGCCGATTACCAGCGGGCGGGGTCGGAAGGCCGGGAGTTCGCCACGGAAATACTCATCAAGCCGGTGTCGGCCGATACCCTGCTGAACCTCGTATCTTCCAGCCTGGAGAGCAAGCGGAGGATCAGGGAGGAACAGGACGGCATGCGCCCCGCCGGTTGAGCGACAGCGACAGCCGCCGGACGCGGTTTTCCATGCCGACGGGACTTGCCGTCGGCCGGACATTGGTCACCAGGACGCGGTGCCCTTTCACCATCCTTGCGATGTTCTTCAGCTTCAGATCACCCATCGGCCTGACCTCGGCGTCAGGCATCGTGACGATCCGATGCAGCACGTCGTCGGAGACGCAGATTTCGCCCGCCTTGGCTAGGCTCTGGAGCCGGGCGGCGATGTTGGGCGCATTGCCGTATAGTTCGCCATCGGCAATCAGCACATCGCCGGCGCT
>NZ_JCACHA010001144.1:0-5138 GCF_059503625.1 Skermanella sp. | reverse complement strand
CTTTGGCCCCCGCCAGGACGAGGTTGCTCGCCTGAAGGGGATCGGTCTCGTCTGTCGGAGCGGCGTCGCGGAAAACCGCTTCGGCCTCACCCGTTACCGACGCCGCATTGATCCGCAGCCCCTCGGCGTCGATCACCCGCGCGTCCGCCGGCACACGGTCGCCTTTGGCCAGTTGGATGACGTCGCCCGGTACGATGTCCGTCGCGTCGCATACCGAGATGGCGCCATGACGCACCACCTTCACCCGCTGCGGCAGCAGTCGGGCCAGCGACGCGAGTTCCCGCTCCGCCTTATAGTCCTGCCAGAAGCTGAAAAGGCCGTTGATGACGATGACCGAGACGATGGCGACGGCCAGGACACCCATGCCGCCGCCCGGCTCATAGGCCTCCGCCACCAGCGCCAAGGCCGCGGCCAGCCACAGCAGGACGGCGAAGAAATGGGTGAAGCTGCGCAGGAAGCGCTCGACCATGGGCCGGCGCCGGGCCGGCTCCAGGATGTTGCGGCCGAACCCGCCCAGGCGCCGCTTGACCTCCGACTCGGCGAGCCCGGCCTGACCGCTGCGCAGACTGGCCAGAGCCGCCTGCGCCGAAAGCTTCTGGATGCGCATAGGGCGTCCGACAGCCTGGAGCCAGCTTACCCGGCTTCCCTCGGCGTGCGTCCGAGCTGGCGTTCCAGATCCACGATGGCGCGCAGGGTCTTCAAGACGCTGTCCGGCGTCAGGCTGATGCTGTCGATGCCGAGGCGAACCAGGAACTCGGCAACCTCCGGATAGTCCGAGGGCGCCTGTCCGCAGATGCCGCACGGCCGTCCATTCCGTTTGGCGCCCTCGACTGCCTGACGCAGGAAGGCGAGCACGCCGGGATCGCGTTCGTCGAAGTCGAAGGCCACCAGCGGACTGTCGCGGTCCACGCCGAGCGTCAACTGGGTCAGGTCGTTGGAGCCGATCGAGAAGCCGTCGAACAGCTTGGCGAACTCGTCCACCAGCAGCACGTTGTTGGGGATCTCGCACATGACGTAGACCTCGAGCCCGCCTTGGCCGCGTTCCAGCCCATGGCGCGCCATGGCCGCGATCACCCTCTCCGCCTCCTCCAGCCGGCGGCAGAACGGCACCATGACCTTGACGTTGGTCAGCCCCATCGTCTCGCGGACCCGGACGAGAGCCTTGCACTCCAGCGCAAAGCCCTCCTCGTAGGCCGGATGGGCGTAGCGCGCGGCGCCCCGGAACCCCAGCATGGGGTTCTCCTCCACCGGCTCGAACCAGCGCCCGCCGATCAGGGAGGCGTACTCGTTGGTCTTGAAGTCCGACAGGCGGACGATCACCGGGCGCGGATGGAAAGCGGCGGCTATCGTGCCGATGCCTTCCGACAGGCGTTCGACGAAATAGGCGGCGCCGTCCGGGTAATGGCGGATCAGGCGGGCGATATGGTCGCGTTCGGCGGCGTCTTCGACCCGGTCGGGATGGATCAAGGCCATCGGGTGCGCCTTGATGGACTCGATGATGATGAACTCCATCCGCGCCAGGCCGACACCATCGACCGGAAGCCGCGCGGTCTGGAAGGCCTGATCCGGGTTGCCGAGATTGACCATGATGCGTGTTAGTGGGCGCGGCAGCAGGCTCAGATCGACGCGCTCCACCCGGAACGGCACGGCGCCGTCATAGACCATGCCCGTGTCGCCTTCGGCGCAGGACACTGTCACCACCTGTCCTTCCGACAACGCGGAGGTCGCCCGCTCCGCCCCGACCACGGCGGGTATGCCCAGTTCGCGGGCGACGATGGCGGCGTGGCAGGTGCGGCCGCCCCGGTTGGTGACGATGGCCGCCGCCGTCTTCATCACCGGCTCCCAGTCAGGCGTGGTCGTGTCCGCAACCAGCACTTCTCCGGGGCGGAACGCCGAGAGGCGATGGGCGTCCGTCACCACCCGCGCCGGGCCGGACGCGATGCGGGCGCCGACGGCGCGGCCGGTGGCGAGGACCCTGCCCTTGCCTTCCGGAACGAAGCTTTCCATCTCCAGCGCGCTGCCGCGCGACGCGACCGTCTCCGGCCGCGCCTGGACGATGTAGAGGCCGCCGTCCAGCCCGTCCCTCGCCCACTCTATGTCCATCGGCTGGCCGTAATGGTCCTCGATCCGGATCGCGTATTCGGCCAGCCGCAGGACCTCCTCGTCGGACACGCAGAAGCGCTCGCGGTCTGCGTTGGGTGTCGGGACGATCCGCGTCGGCTCCCGCGTGCGACCCGAACGATAGACCATGCGGACCTGCTTCTCGCCCAGGCGCCGCCGCAGCACGGCGCGGCGTCCCTGCCGGAAGGTGGGCTTGTGGACGTAGAACTCGTCGGGATCGACGGCGCCCTGGACGACGGTTTCCCCCAGCCCGTAGGCCCCGGTGATGAAAACCACGTCCCGGAAGCCGGACTCCGTGTCGAGCGTGAACATGACCCCGGCGGCGCCGAGATCGGCGCGCACCATCTTCTGAACACCGACGGAGAGCGCCACCTTGAAGTGGTCGAACCCCTGGTCGAGCCGGTAGGAGATCGCCCGGTCGGTGAACAGCGAAGCATGGCAGCGCCGCACCGCGTCGAGCAGGTCGGCTTCACCGGCCACGTTCAGGTAAGTCTCGTGCTGGCCGGCGAAGCTGGCGGTCGGCAAATCCTCGGCGGTGGCGGAACTGCGGACCGCGACCGTCAGCGTATCGCCGTATTTCGCCAGCAACCCGCGCCACGCGGCGCGCAGTTCGTCCTCCATGCGCGGCGTCAGGCCGGCGGCATAGACGATCTCGCGGGCGCGCGCTCCTGCGCGGGCGAGGCTGGCGACATCGGTCTTGTCGAGACGGTCGAGCAACCCGTGGAGTTCGTCCCAGGCCTTCGCCTCGGTCAAGGCGCCCCGGAAAGCTGCGGCGGTCAGGGCGAAGCCGTCCGGCACCTCGACGCCCAGCGGCTTCAGGTGCCGGTACAACTCGCCGAGGGAGGCATTCTTGCCGCCGACCGACGGCACATCGTCGCGTCCGAGATCGGAGAACCAGCGGATGTACGTCGCGTCCTGCATGGCCGGCTCCTGTTTTTACGATTCCGTGGAGGAGGCGGAGGATAGGAAGAGCGAAAGCAGGCGGCCTTAACCTCGATCAAGCACAGTCCCGAGCCCCTGTTTCAGGTTTCCGGACGAGTTCCCGCCGGACGCGGCGGGGAACAGCCGGGAGAATTCTTCATGATCGATGCCTTTACGCAGCGGAGCCGGATCGCCTATTTCTCGATGGAGATCGCGCTGCGACCGGAGATCCACACCTATGCCGGCGGGCTCGGCATTCTGGCCGGCGACACCGTGCGGTCCTGCGCCGACCTTGAATTGCCGGTGGTCTTCGTGACCCTGGTCAGCCGCGACGGCTATCTCCGGCAAAGCATCGGCGGCGAGGGCGAGCAGATCGAACACGCGGACCCGTGGGAGCCGGAGCGCTGGGCGCGGCCGCTCGGCGCCAAGGTGGCAGTTGCCATCGAAGGCCGCGACGTTTGGGTGCGGCCGTGGCTGTACAGGCACAAGGGCACGCTCGGCTATGAAGTCCCCGTGCTTCTCCTGGATACACTTCTCGACGAGAACGCTCCGCAGGACCGCGACATCTGCCGCAGCCTCTATGGCGGCGACAGCGCGTACCGCCTGAACCAGGAAATCGTGCTCGGCATGGGCGGCTACCGTCTGCTGCGGGCGCTCGGCTTCGAGATCGAGACCTACCACATGAACGAGGGGCACTCGGCCCTGCTGGCATTGGAAATGCTGCACGGCCACCGCCACCTGAACGGCAATACCGCCGGGCACGCCGCCTACGATCCGGAGGTCGCGCGGCAGCACTGCGTGTTCACCACCCACACTCCGGTCGAGGCCGGCCACGACCGCTTTCCGTACGATATGGTGGAAGGAAAGCTGAAAGGCGTCGTCGATATCGCTGCGCTCAGGGCAGTCGCCGGCGGACCGGACCTCAACATGACCCGGCTGGCCCTGAACCTGAGCGGCTACGTCAACGGCGTCGCCAAGCGGCACGCGGAAATCTCGCGCCAGCTTTTTCCCGGCTACCGGGTCCATGCCATCACCAACGGCGTCCATGTCGAGACCTGGACCTGCGGAAGCTTCGCCCAGCTCTACCAGCGGCACTTTCCCAACTGGGGCCACGAGCCGGAAGTTCTGGTACGGGCCGACGGGCTCGACGATGCCGCGGTGTGGGAGGCCCACGGGCGGGCCAAGCTCGCCTTGCTGAACCGGATCGCACAGGAGACCGGAACGTCGTTGTCGCCGGACACGCTCACCCTTGGCTTTGCCCGGCGAATGACCGGATACAAGCGGCTGGACCTGCTGTTCAGCGATCTCGACCGGCTGCGTGCCCTGGCGAAAACTCACCCGTTTCAGATCGTCATCGCCGGCAAGGCGCACCCCCATGACGAGGACGGAAAAAGAGTCATCCAGGCGCTGCACCGCCGGAAAGCCGAACTGGCGGCGGATATCCCGGTCGCTTTCCTGGCCAATTACGACATGGACCTGGCTCGCCTGCTCACCTCCGGGTCCGATGTCTGGCTCAATACGCCGCTGCCGCCGCTGGAGGCGTCAGGGACCAGCGGCATGAAGGCGGCCTTGAACGGCGTTCTGAACCTGGGCGTGCTCGACGGCTGGTGGATGGAGGCCTGCATCGACGGCACTACCGGCTGGGCCATCGGCGATGCCGATCTGGGGACGGCGGATGACGACGCCGAAGACCTCTACCGCAAGCTGGAAGGCGCCGTCCTGCCGCTCTACTACGGGGATCGCGCACGCTGGATCTGGATGATGAAGCAGTCGATCAGCAAGATCGCCAGCTACTTCAACAGCCAGAGGATGATGCGGCGCTACGCGTCGGAGGCTTACCTGAGGTGAAGCCCCCGGCTGCATCAGCGCCGGTCGGCTCTCCGCTCCTCCTGGATGGTAGCGGTCAAGGTGCGCCTCGATCCGTCGCGTTCCACGGTCAGGCTCACCGGCTGACCGACGCGCTTCAGCCCGACATGGTTGCGCAGATCATGACCATGATGAAATCGAAAGTGGCAATAGCCGAAATCGGAGCAGCCGGAACGACGAAATGAAGAGGATCGAATGACCAGACCGTGGCTCGCACTACTTACCGCCGC
>NZ_JCACHA010001143.1:0-5147 GCF_059503625.1 Skermanella sp. | reverse complement strand
CCAAACGTGCCGATAGCGGAAAAACTCTACCTAAGGCAGTATCAGACGGAGTGGAAACATGACCTCGACCACCGACAAAGCCGGCGTGATCGCACCGCCGCCGCTGCTGTTCGCGGGCGCCGTGGCGATCGGGCTGGCGCTGCACCACTGGGTCTTTCCGATCGGCTTCGGCTTGCCGCCCGGCATCCGGTACGCGTCGGGCGGTCTGCTGATCGTGGCGGCGCTGGCTATCGCGCTGTCGGCCATACGTCTGTTCGGCACGGCCGGCACGCATGTCGAACCGTGGAAGCCGTCCACGGCACTGGTCACCGGGGGGGTCTATCGTTACACGCGCACCCCGATGTACCTGGGCATGGCGCTTCTGATCTGGCAGTGGAGCGTCGCGCGCCGCAGCGGCGGCGGCTGAATACCCCTCCCGCCTCTCCCGCAAAGTGTTAACTTGACTAGACGTCAACTTAACATGACAATATCCGAACTTCATCGGCGGCCTTTGAATGCCGGATGAATCCGGGAGCGAACTCGATGCGGGTAGATGCCATGACGAAGCCGGTTTCCTCAAAAGGCGCAACTCCGGCGGATGCCGTGCCGATCACAGCCATCCCGATCACAGCTATCCCGATCGATGCCGTCCCGATCGCCGTCGTCATCGTCACGATGGACACCCATCTTGCCAGCGCTACCGAACGGGCCTACCGGCGCTTGCTGAGCGATTTTCCCGGTCTGACGCTGCGCCTGCATGCCGCCACCGAATGGGGCGACGATCCCGCCGCACTGGCGCGCTGCCGGACGGATATCGCGGCCGGCGACATCGTCATCTGCGCCATGCTGTTCATGGAAGACCACTACCGCGAGATCCTGGCGGACCTCAAGGCCCGGCGCGACACCTGCGACGCGCTGATCTGCATCCTGTCCGCCAGCGAAGTGACCACGCTGACCCGCATCGGCCGCTTCACGATGGACGGCCAGCCGAGCGGCCTGATGGGGATGCTCAAGCGGCTCCGCGGCAACGGCAAGGACAGGAACGCCAGCGCCGGCGCCCGCCAGATGAAGATGCTGAAGCGCCTGCCCAAGATCCTCCGGTTCATTCCGGGGACTGCCCAGGATGTCCGGGCCTATTTCCTGACCCTGCAATACTGGCTGGCCGGTTCCGACGACAATGTCGTCAACATGATCCGCATGCTGATCGACCGCTATGCCGGCGGCGCCCGGCAGAGCCTGCGCGGAGCGGTCAAGGTGGCGGCTCCCATCGCCTATCCGGATACCGGTGTCTACCATCCCCGCATGAAGGGGCGGATTTCCGCGACGGCCGACCTGCTTCCCCCGGCCGCTCCCGGGCGGGGCACCGTCGGCGTCCTCGGCCTGCGTTCCTATATGCTGGCCGGCAATGCCGCCCATTACGACGGCGTGATCGAAGCGCTGGAGGCGCGTGGTCTTCGCGTCATCCCGGCCTTCGCGGCGGGTCTCGATTCGCGCCCCGCGATCGAGGAGTTTTTCCTGAAGGACGGCCGTCCCGTCATCGACGCGCTGGTGTCGCTGACCGGCTTTTCCCTGGTCGGCGGCCCGGCCTATAACGACGCCCATGCGGCGGAGGAGATGCTGGCGAAGCTCGACGTGCCCTATATCGCGGCCCATCCGGCCGAGTTGCAGACGCTGGAACAGTGGGGCGCTTCCGAGCGCGGGCTGATGCCGGTCGAATCGACCATCATGGTGGCGATCCCCGAACTGGACGGCGCTACGGGACCCATCGTCTTCGGCGGCCGCTCCGACAATTCCGGACGGCCCTGCACCGGCTGCCACAGGGGTTGCGTCTTCACGTCGAGCACCAACGGCCGCGACATGCACGCCTGCATCGAGCGCGCCGGCATGCTGGCGGCGCGGGTGGACAAGCTGGTGACGCTGCGGCGGACCAGGCTTGCCGAGCGCAGGATCGCCGTCGTCCTGTTCAACTTCCCGCCCAATGCCGGCAGCGCCGGGACCGCCGCCTATCTCGCCGTCTTCGACTCGCTGCACCGGACGCTGGCGGCGATGAAGGCGGAAGGCTACGCGGTCGACCTGCCGCCGACCGTGGACGCCCTGCGGGAGCGCATCATCGAAGGCAATCGCGGGCGCTTCGGCGCTCTCGCCAACGTCCATGTCAGGGTGCCGGCCGACGAGATGGTGCGGCGCGATCCCTGGCTGGGCGAGATCGAGGCGCAGTGGGGACCGGCCCCCGGCAAGCACCAGAGCGACGGCGCGTCGGTCTTCGTGCTGGGCGCGCAGTTCGGCAACGTCTTCGTCGGCGTCCAGCCCGCCTTCGGCTACGAGGGCGACCCGATGCGCCTGCTGTTCGAGAATGGGTTCGCCCCGACCCACGCGTTCTCCGCCTTCTACCGCTGGCTGCGCGAGGACTTCCAGGCCCATGCCGTGCTCCATTTCGGCACCCACGGCGCGCTGGAATTCATGCCCGGCAAGCAGGCCGGCATGTCGGCCAAGGACTGGCCCGACCGCCTGATCGGCGACCTGCCCAGTCTGTATCTCTATGCCGCCAACAACCCGTCGGAAGGGGCTCTCGCCAAGCGCCGCGCTTCCGCGACGCTCATCAGCTACCTGACGCCGCCGATCGCCCATGCCGGCCTCTATCGCGGACTGCTCGAGCTGAAATCGTCGATCGACCGCTGGCGGAGCCTCGATCCCGAAGCTGACCTGGAGCGCGACGACCTTGCTATGCTGATCCAGGCCCAGGCCGCCCTGGTCGAACTGGCGGAAGCCGAGCCGGCCTGGACCGGCGATGCCGGCCCCCGCATCCAGCGGATCGCCGCGCAGGTGCTGGAGCTTGAATACACCCTGATCCCCCACGGGCTGCATGTCGTCGGCGCTCCGCCGACGCGGGACCAGCGCGTCGAGATGCTGGAGGCGGTGGCCGACGCCGCCCACGGCGCCCGTCCCGACCGTGCCGCCTTGACGGCCATCGTCGACGGCATGGCGCTGGATGCCGCACTGGAACTCAGCGGGCTGACGCCCGACGACCAGAGCCTCGCCGTCCTGACGAACCTTGCCGACACCGACCGCTGGCTGGCCGAGGACCACGAGATCACGGCGATCCTGCGGGCGCTCGACGGGCGCTTCATCCGTCCCGCTCCCGCCGGCGACCTGCTGCGCACGCCGGCGATCCTGCCGACCGGACGCAACCTCCACGGCTTCGACCCCTTCCGCATCCCCAGCGCCTTCGCCGTGGAGGACGGCGCCCGGCAGGCGGAGCGGATCATCGCCCGCCACCGGGCCGACGGCCTGCCCATGCCGGAAACCGTCGCGATCGTCCTGTGGGGCACCGACAACCTGAAGAACGAGGGCGCTCCGATCGGTCAGGTGCTCGCCCTGATGGGCGTGCGCCCGCGCTTCGACGGCTACGGCCGGCTGGCCGGCGCCACCCTGATCCCGCTGGATGAACTGGGCCGTCCGCGCATCGACGTCATCAGCACGCTGTCCGGCATCTTCCGCGACCTGCTGCCGCTCCAGATCAAGCTGCTGGCGGAAGCCTCGTTCCTGGCCGCCTCGGCGGACGAGCCGTGCGAGCTGAACTTCGTCCGCAAGCACGCGCTTCAATACGTCCAGGAGCACGGCGGCGACCTGGAAACCGCCTCGCTCCGCGTCTTCGGCAATGCCGACGGCGCCTACGGGTCGAACGTCAACCACCTGATCGACTGCGGCGCCTGGGAAGACGAGAGCGAGCTGGCGGAAACCTATTACAAGCGCAAGAGCTTCGCCTATGGCCGCGCCGGTCATCCGGTGCAGCGCACGGCGCTGCTGAAGAGCGTCCTGGCCGGCGTCGATCTGGCGTACCAGAACCTCGACTCGGTCGAACTCGGCGTGACCACCGTCGATCACTATTTCGACACCCTTGGCGGCATCAGCCGCGCCGTCAAGGCCGCCAAGGGCGGGCAGTCGGTTCCGATCTATATCGGCGACCAGACGCGCGGCGACGGCGTGGTCCGGACGCTGGGCGAACAGGTGGCGCTGGAAACGCGGACGCGCACGCTGAACCCCAAGTGGTACGAAGGCATGCTGAGCCACGGCTACGAAGGCGTCCGCCAGATCGAGGAACACGTCTCCAACACCATGGGCTGGTCCGCGACCACCAGCGAGGTAGCGCCCTGGATCTATCAGCAGATCACCGAGACCTTCGTCCTCGATCCCGCGATGCGCAACCGCCTGACCGAACTGAACCCCACGGCGTCGCTGAAACTGACGAACCGGCTGCTCGAAGCCCATGAGCGCCACTACTGGACGCCGGATGCCGCGACCTTCGACGCCCTGCGGAAGGCCAGCGAGGACCTGGAGGACTGCATCGAAGGCGTTTCGGTCGAGGCGGCGGCCTGAGGCCCGGATCGTGAGGATGCGCCGGCTGCGGCCCTTGCTGGCGGTCCCCATGGCGGCGGTCGTCGGCGGTGCGCTGTGGCTGTGGACGCCGGACAGGCCGCGTGCCGACCTGGAAAGCCGGTATCTGGCCCAGCCCGGCGACCTGCGCGACGTAGCCGGGGTCCGCCTGCATGTCCGCGATACGGGACCCCGGGACGCGCCGGCCGTCATCCTGATCCATGGCTTCGGTTCCAGCCTTCATACCTGGGAGGACTGGGCGCGGACGCTGTCCGCCGGCTACCGGGTCATCCGGTTCGACCTGCCCGGTTCGGGCCTGAGCGATCCCGACCCGACCGGCGACTATACCGACCGGCGCAGCCTTCAGGTGCTCGCCGCCCTGATGGACGGTCTCGGCGTCCGGCGCGCCAGCCTGATCGGCAACTCCATCGGCGGCAGGATCGCGTGGAAATTTGCCGTCGGACAGCCTGATCGCACCGACAAGCTCGTCCTGGTCTCGCCGGACGGCTTCGCCAGCGCTGGCTTCCGGTATGGCGTGAAACCCGAGGTTCCCCGGCTGATCCGGCTGATGCGCTACGTCCTGCCCAAGCCGATGCTGCGCATGAACTTGAGCCCCGCCTACGGCGATCCTTCGCGCCTGACCGACGCCGTGCTGGACCGCTACTACGACCTGATGCTGGCGCCGGGCGTCCGCGGCGCGCTGATCGCACGGATGGAACAGACCGTCCTGGAAGACCCGGAACCGCTGCTGCCCCGGATCGCAGCACCGACGCTCCTGCTGTGGGGCGAGAAGG
>NZ_JCACHA010001142.1:0-5162 GCF_059503625.1 Skermanella sp. | reverse complement strand
CCTGAAATATCCTGACTACCGGCAGGCATTGCGGGATATCCTGGAGCGGGAAGGCGGCCGCTGATCCGTCACCGGCCGGTCCGTGTAGTCCTATATGCATTAGGATACTAACAATACGGGCTATTTGTCGCTATTTTTATCCTTAGGGAGCAATCCTCTTGGATGAAAGGACTGTGGCCATGGCGACGTCTGAACTCCTGGGAAAGATCAGGACCGGCCTGTACGATTTCCTGGGGGAATCTCCGGAGGAGCGGCCGGCGCCCATCTCCCAGGCGATTCGGCAATCGCCTGCCGCTCCGCCCGCTCCGGAGCCGTCGCCTCTGCTTGGGGCCGAACTGGCGCGGCTGTTTGCCCGCAACCCGAACGCGGTGGCAGGCCGCATCCATCTGATCGGGCTGGAACCGATCCGGAAACGCCTCGGCGAGCGCTGGCCTAAACTCCGTGACAGCATCCACCATCTGGCTTCCAAGGTGATCGGTCAGCATCTGGGGCCTGACGACGTCTTCTGCCGGTACGGTACGCTGGACTACCTGATCGCCTTCTCGGCGCTGACCCCGGAGGCGGCCCGTATCAAGTCCGTCGCCATCGCACAGGCGCTCTATGGTCATTTCCTGGGCAGCGACGATTTGGAAGGCATTACGATCAAGACGGCGGTCGGTCAGGTCGATGGGGCCATCGTGTTCGACCAGCAGCCCCTCCACAGCATCCTGAACGCGCTTGCCGATCTATCGCCGGTTCCCGCCGACGACAAACTCTGTCTCCGCCCTCGCAGCGACCCGGCCACTCTTCTGGAATGGCAGTACCGGCCGGTCCTCGACCGTCAGCATGGCGTGCTTTCCACGTGGTGCTGCGTGCCCTTCATCCGGCCTCCGGTGGGGTTGGTCAAGGAAGGGTACGGCGTGCTGGGTCGCGATGCCGACGCCGACCGGATCGCGGAACTGGACCGGATTACGCTGGACCATGCCTTACGGGATCTGGACGACTTGATCGCCAACCGGTTCAGCGTCTTCGTGAACGTGCCGCTTCATTTCGAAAATCTCTGCACGCGCCGGACGAGGGCCGGCGTCCTGGGATTGCTTCAGCAGACCGACGAGGTGCTGAGGCGTTTCCTGGTCTTCACGATCCAGGGTGCTCCGGGCGACATCCCGCGCGGACGGCTGCTCGAACTCGCCAGCATGCTGCGGCCGTTCTGCCGGTCCGTGTTTCTGGCTGCCGGCCCCTATGACCACTCGGTCGCCCATGCGAAGGAATGCGGCATCCATGGCGTGACATTCGACCTTGGCGGCCAGTTCGACGCCGCCGGACACCTGCCGCCCGCGCTGGAAAAGATCTGCCGCAACGTCGAGCATTCCGGTATCAGGCTCGCCATGATCGGCATCCGGACCGATGCGCAAGCCCAACTGGCCGCGGATCTCGGCGCCACGTATCTGGGAGGACCCCGGATCGGCCCTCCCGGAGAAGCGCCGGCCAATATGGTGCGCTATGGCTGGAACGACCTGATGGCGGGGCGGTGTCCGCTGTAAACCGGGATACCCGCACCAGCACGGGAGACATAGCTCCAAATGTGCGGCGGCACGCCGCATAGCGTTAGACCGAACGGTAAAATGATAATTGTCACAATTGTACGTTAAGATGCTCCGAGTCGTGCGGAGGAAAAACCAATGAATGAAGTTGCGCAGCCCGTGTTCCTGATCGTCGGTGCAACCGGAGAGCATGGTGCGGTCGATCATACCATCGTGGAAATGCCGAGCAGGAATGCCGGCGATATCGTCGGGCAGGCCTTGTCGGCCCGGCTCAGGAACGGCGGCGCCGCCGGCAAGGCTTATTTCCAGGTCGTATCGCCTTCGGCGTGATCGCATCCGTGCGCGTTCATATGCCCTCTCTTGAAGAGCGTGCGATTTCGCCCTAAGCTTGAAATCGTTGCGCTATGAGGGTGGACAATGGCCAGCGCCGCTCAGGTGGTCGCCCTTCTCGGTGGCGAGAAGGTTGTCGGAAGGCCGGTGACGTGCGATCTCGATATCGCCCGCCTGATCCGGGACGGGTTGCCGGTGGACGTCGTGGACAGGTTGGTCGGCGACAAGACGGTCACGCCCAATGAGGTGAGCCGCATCATCATTGCCGCCAAGGCGATGTCGGAGCGGCGCCGCAAGGGCGGGCTGACGCCGGAGCAGTCCGGAAAGGTAATCCGCGTCGCCCGCGTCTTCGCGGAAGCGCTGGAAACATTCGGCTCCCGCGACAAGGCGCTGACCTGGATGCGGCGCGGCTGTGCCGTCCTGGACGGGAAAGCCCCGATCGACCTGCTGGATACGGACGAGGGCGCCGGGCTGGTGGAAAGCCTGCTCGGCCGTATCGCCCATGGATTGGCCGCCTGATGCGCGTATGGAGGCTGACGCGGCTGCCCTATGCCGACCTGTCCGGAACGGGAGCCGAGTTGCTCGGCGGACGCTGGACGTCGCCCCGTGTTCCCGTCGTCTATGCCGCTGTCGACGCCGCCTTGGCGGCGCTGGAGATCCGGGCGAACCTCGACCTGGATTTCTCCCTGCTGCCCGACGACTACGTCCTGCTTGGGATCGACACGAACTATCTGGGCTACGAGGACGCGCCTCCTCTGACCGATGGCGATCAGTGCCGCGCCTATGGCGACCGCTGGCTGAGCGAGGGACGTTCGGCCCTGCTGCGCGTTCCGTCCGTCGTCATGCCGGAAAGCCACAACATCCTCATCAACCCCCGGCATCACGACGCCCGCCACGCCCGAATCGCCTGCCAGCGCCCCTGGCGGTATGCGGCCTGAGGCGGAGTGGGGCGGGTGAGGTTGCCGGGCGCGAACGGCCCGACATGGACACTCAGTTGTCGTTCATCTTCAGGGCGGCGATGAAGGCGCTCTGCGGGATTTCGACCTGGCCGAACTGCCGCATGCGCTTCTTGCCTTCCTTCTGCTTGTCCAGCAGCTTCCGCTTGCGGCTGATATCGCCGCCGTAGCACTTGGCGAGCACGTCCTTGCGCATGGCGCTGATGGTCTCGCGCGCGATCACGCGGCTGCCGATGGCGGCCTGCACGGCGATCTTGAACATCTGGCGCGGGATCAGCTCCTTCAGCCGCTCGCACAGCGCCCGGCCGCGCTTCTCGGCCGCCGCCCGGTGGACGATGGTGCTGAGCGCGTCGACCGGCTCGGCATTGACCATGATCGACAGCTTGACCAGATCGCCTTCGCGGTATTCGTCCCACTGATAGTCGAAGCTGGCATAGCCGCGGCTGATGCTCTTCAGGCGGTCGTAGAAGTCGAACACCACTTCGTTCAGCGGCAGGCGGTAGATCATCATGGCGCGGCTGCCGGCATAGGTCAGTTCGATCTGCTCGCCGCGCCGGTCGGTGCAGAGCTGAAGCACGCTGCCCAGGTATTCGTCCGGCAGCATGATCGTCGCCTTGATCCAGGGTTCCTCGATCTTCACGATGCGGACGGGATCGGGCATGTCGGCCGGGTTGTGCAGGTCGATGACCGAACCGTCGTTCATGTGGATCTTGTAGACCACCGACGGCGCCGTGGTGATCAGGTCCAGGTCGAACTCCCGTTCCAGCCGCTCCTGGATGATCTCCAGGTGAAGCAGGCCCAGGAAGCCGCAGCGGAAGCCGAAGCCCAGAGCCGCAGACGTTTCCGCCTCGAAATGGAAGCTGGCGTCGTTGAGGGCCAGCTTGCCCAGGCTGTCGCGCAGATGCTCGAAGGCGGCGGCGTCGGTCGGGAACAGGCCGCAGAACACCACCGGGACGGACGGCTTGAAGCCGGGAAGCAGCTTGTCGGCCGGACGCCGGTCGTCGGTGATGGTGTCGCCGACCTTGGTTTCGGTGATGTCCTTGATGCCCGCGGTGATGAAGCCCATCTCGCCGGGGTTCAGCACGCCGGTCAGCAGGGCCTTGGGCGTGAATACGCCGACGCGGTCGATCTCGCGCGCGGCGCCGCTGACCATCATCCGCATCTTCATGCCGACCTTGAGCTGGCCGTCGACCACGCGCACCAGGATGACGACGCCCAGGTAGGGGTCGTACCAGCTATCGACCAGCAGCGCCTTGGTGGTGGCGTCGGGATCGCCCTTGGGCGCGGGCAGCCGTTGCACGATGGCTTCCAGCACGTCCTCGATGCCGAGTCCCGTCTTGGCCGAGATCATGACGGCGTCCTGGGCGTCCAGGCCGATCACGTCCTCGATCTGCTGCTTGACGCGGTCGGGTTCCGCTGCCGGCAGGTCGATCTTGTTGAGGACCGGGATGATCTCGTGGTTGTTGTCCAGCGCCTGATAGACGTTGGCGAGCGTCTGCGCCTCGACGCCCTGGCTGGCGTCCACAACCAGGATCGAGCCTTCGCACGCCGCCAGCGACCGGCTGACCTCGTACGCGAAATCGACGTGGCCGGGAGTGTCCATCAGGTTGAGCTGATATTGCTCGCCGTCCTTGGCGGTGTAGAGCAGCCGGACGGTCTGCGCCTTGATGGTGATGCCGCGCTCCCGCTCGATATCCATGCTGTCGAGCACCTGCTCGCGCATCTCGCGCGCGTTCAGTCCTCCGCAGAGCTGGATCATGCGGTCGGCCAGTGTGGACTTGCCGTGATCGATGTGCGCGATGATGGCGAAGTTACGGATATTCTTGAGCTCGGACATGCCTGACGCCACTAACCTGAAAATTAGCCCGCACCATAGGGCCGCTGCGGGTTGGGCGCAACGGAGTCATGGAAATCGGGACCGACGCACGCCATACACTTGGCAAGCCATGCGCTTGATGATGAAAATTGCCGGGGAACCTCATGCAGTCGATCAAGCTTAACGAAGCGATCATGTATTGTTTCGGAACGCCGCTGTTCAAAGCGCGAATCCGGGACCACGGTCCGATGAACGCGGAGCTGGCTAAGTTCCTCCAGAAGGAACGCTCGCTCGATCCCGAGAAGCACATGTCGGCGGTCGGCGGCTGGCAGGGCAGCAAGGAGCTGTTCCATCAGGATCACCCTGCTCTCAACCGCCTCAAGGGACATGTCACCAAAGCCGTGATCGCCGTCACCTCCACATATTTCGGCCAGCCGCTCGATCCGGCCAAATGCACGGTGACCGGCGAGATGTGGGGCAACATCATCCCCAATGGCGGCTATACCAAGCTGCACAACCACTCGAAGTCCCACTGGA
>NZ_JCACHA010001141.1:0-5165 GCF_059503625.1 Skermanella sp. | reverse complement strand
GCATCTGGCGGTTCCGCAGCACCTCCTCCTTGCCGACGATCGCGATGTTGTTCTCCGCCTGGCAGGCGGTGTTGCAGGCGTTGCAGCCGATGCAGGAATTGAGGTTGATCGCCATCGCCCAGGCGTTCCGCTTGTACTCGTAGGGCGGATAGAGCGATTGGTCGGGTTCCGGCCTTTGCGCGAAGCCCGGATTCTCCTTGAACTCGTCCAGCGGCGCGGAACGCACGACGTCCTTGGATTCGATCATCTGGTGGTTCTGGGTGGCGGCAAGGCGGACGCTGTCGCCGGTCGGGCGCAGTTCCAGGCCCGTGAAGCGCCAAGGCGACGCCAGCGGCCGCACCCGGAAGGCGTCGAACCCGATATTCCGGCCGATCCGTCCGGCGACGCTGCGGCCGAAGCCGAAGGGCAGGGTGACGCAGTCCGGTGCATGGCCCGGCAGAATCCAGACCGGCGCCCGGACCACGCCCGCCGAGGTCGTGAGTTCGACCACCTGCTCGTTGGCAAGGCCAAGCCTGCGGGCGGTTTCCGGGGAGAGCAGGGCCGCGTTGTCCCAGGTCAGCGTGGTATGGGGGCGCGGCAGTTCCTGAAGCCAGCCGTTGTTGGCGTGGCGGCCGTCGCGCAGCCAGGGATCGGGGCGGAACAGCGCCGTCAGCGTCCCGGCGTCCGGCTGGTCCGGCAAGCTGGGCAGCCGCTCGGCGAGACCGGGCATGACCCGGACCTGGACCGGAGCCGCGGCGGTGTCGGCGACGACCCCGGTGCGGACGCTGTCCGCCCAGAAGGCGTAGAAGTCCGCGATGCCGCGCTGGCGGGCACGCTCCCTCCAGGCCTCGCGCAGGATCGAATAGGCATCGGGGCGCGGTTCGCCGCCGAGCACCGCGAGCAATTCGTGCGGCGACCAGCCGTTCCACAACGGCCTAAGCTGGGGCTGGAGGATGGTGACGGTGCCGTCATACGCGCGGGCGTCGCTCCACCGCTCGAACTCGTGCGCTTCCGGCACGTGCCATGTGCAGAGCGCCGCCGTCTCGTCGACGTGGGTGCCCAGATGGACCGACATAGGAACCTTTGCCAGAGCGATCGCGAAGCTGAGATCGGCGGGTGCTGTGAAGACCGGGTTGGCCTCCATGATCAGCAGGGTATCGACGGCGCCCGCCGCCATGTCGCGCGTCAGGTCGGCAAGCGATTGCGCGGGATCGACCGGTTCGGCCTCCACCGGATCGATATGGGTCACCGTGTTGCCCGGTGCTTCGAGCGCCTCGTTGATCGCGTGGACCAGGGCATGGATGGCCGCGGATTGGGCCGGCCCGGCATGGACCAGGGCGGCGCCCCGATGGGCGGCGAGGTCACGGGCGACCGGCGCCACCCAGGCGGGGCCGGTGCCGCGCCATTCCGCCGGTCCCGCGTCCAGTTCCGCCGCAAGCGCCCTCATCGCCGCCTCGATCTCGTCAGGGCGGGCGACGAAGCGGTGGTCGGCCCGCGAGCCGGCCAGCGTGGGCACGCTTTCGACGGCGTAGAGCCGGTTCATCGCCGCCGGATCGCCTTCTTCCGGCGCCCGCCGGCGGCGGGCAAAATCGCGGGCGTAGCGCAGATGGCCGGGAGCGCCGTCCAGGAAGTCGCTCTCGACCGCCACGATCACGTCGGCCCGGTCGAGGTGCAGGACGGTATCGACCCGCCGGCCGAAGGCCATGACGGCGCCGACGGCCGCATTGCCGGGCGCTTCCGCTTCCCAGCGGTGCCAGCGCAGGTCGGGGAAGCGGCGGCGCAGCCCGTCGATCTGGGCCGCCAGGGTCGGGGAGGTGACGGTGCCGGTCAGGATGCGCAGGCCCCGGCCTCCCGTTGCTGCGAGTTCGGCCGAACGGGCCGCGAGCGCCGCGACGAACCCGTCCTCGCCCGCGATGTGCCCCCGGGTCGTCACCGCCTGCGACCGGTCCGGATCGTAGAGGTCGAGGATGCTGGCCTGGATGATGCTGTCCGAAGCGCCCAGGCTTGCGGGGTGGTCGGGATTGCCTTCGACCTTCAGCGGCCGGCCCATCTGGTGGGTCAGAAGCACGCCGTCGGCATAGCCGCCGCGCGTCACCGCCGTGGCATAGGTCCGAGCCACTCCGGGGACAAGCCCCTCCGGCATCTCGACATAGGGGACGGCCTCCTCCGCGCCCCCGGCCGGTCCGCAGGCGGTCAAGCCCGCGAGTGCGAAGGAGGCTCCCATCAGTTCCAGGAACCGGCGGCGGCCTACCGTCACCTCGTTCAGGGCCGGAAGTCCTGGAAACTCCCGCTGAAGCATCGCCGCGAACTCCGGCTCCGCCGCCAGCTCGTCGAGGCTGCGCCACAGCTCCCGGCTGTCGTCGTTCAACGGTGGCATACCGAGCAATCCGTCAGGGTGGCGGGATGGATGTCGTAGGCGGCCAGGAGCTGTTCCCCCGTGGGCGTTTCCGGCGTCGGTTTCCAGTTCGTGCTGAAGACCTCCCCGCGCGGGCGGAGGTTCGGGGCAGGGTCCGTGGCAGGTCGTACAGCCGACACCCTTGGCGACATGGATGCTGTGGTTGAAGAACACGTAGTCGGGCAGGTCGTAGACCCGGTTCCAGCGGATCGGCTCGTCCCGCGCCAAGCTTTGGCGGACCGGCGCCAGCATGTCGGCATTGGTCCAGAGCTGCGAATGGCAGGTCATGCAGGTATGGGTCGGCGGCAGGCCTGCATTGGCCGAAATCTCGACCGAGGTGTGGCAATAGCGGCAGTCGAGGCCAAGGCCGCCGACATGGTGCTCGTGGCTGAAGGGAACCGGCTGCGGCTGAACGAAATCGACACGCGTGTAATAGTTGATGCTGGGAAAGATCCAGCCGGCGCCGGCGAGCGTCAGCAAACCGGCGCCACCCCCGTACAGGACGAGCTTGGTGATCAGGTTGGCCTTGGGACCGAAGACCGCCGGCATTTATCAGGCGCAGTCCGGCCGTCGCTGGCCATTCCGGCGGGGCTCGGAGAGCGGAAAATCGGTTCGCATATCAAGACTCGGCTGCTGGCTCGGGCAGGATCAAGCGGCAGGGCTGGAGCGCCCCCGCGTGGGTTATGTCTGCTCCTAGAACTGACCAGAGCCGGATAAGTGTCAGCCGATCGTGAAATTTAATGTTCGACGAAATTCTCAGTGACTACCTTTTGGAGGCGGGGCAGGGGAGGTGGACGCCTTCGGGCCGGACAGCGCATCATCGTCGGGATGGCTGGTGTGGCCCGCATCGTGGACGATGCGGCTCCTGCCGGTGGCGTCCCGGTAGACCACGCCGATGCGGTCGATCAGCACCAGCGCCAGGGCCGCCAGGATGAAGGTGACGAAGATGGCGAGCTTCCACATCAGGTCGTGGCTCCGGTACTGCTCGACATCGATCAGCACCTTGAGCAGGTAGATCGACGAGATCGTGATGATGGTGGCGCCGATCTTGATCTTGAGCGCCCCGGGATCGAGCTGGGCCAGCCAGGAGATCGCCATGTTGCTGTCCGAGACGATCGGACCGACGAAGTTCTCGTAGTTGCTGATGATGACCATCACCGCCAAGCTCGCCACCAGGGCGAAGTCGATCAGCGACAGCATGGTGGCCAGCGCCTCGACGCCGGACATTTCGTCGTAGCTCAGCGCCATGGCGTAGATCATCCGGGCATAGACGGCGGCGTAGATGCCGAGCGCCACGATCAGCCCGAGATAGAAGACGACCAGGATGTAGCGGCTGAGCACTATGACGCGCCCGATCAGGCGGCCGATGCGGGGAGTGGCCCTGTCGCGGGGCTCCATGACCGGGATCGGCAGGGTCGGCGCCTGGCGGTGCCTCACCGGCTCCAGGCCGACCGGATCGTGATACGTCGGTGGCCGGTGCATGAGCTGTTTTTCCATTGTCAGACCGCCAGGACCTTGGCGACTTCGTTGAGCTGTACCAGGGCGCGCAGAAGATAGAAGCCCTGGCTGCCGAGATGGCTGGCGAACAAGCGGCTGTCGGGCGGCGCGTCGAGGACGACCGCGGGCTGGAGTTCGGCCGCCTCGCGCAGGCCGACCATGGCCTGACCCCATACGGCCTGAAGGTTGCGCTCCTGGATGACGCGCTCGAAGTCGTGGCCGATCTCGCGGAGCAGCAGGTAATAGGCGTAAAGCTTGCCTTTGGTCTGGTAGAACAGGTCATCGGACGACTGGTTGAGGATGAAGCCGCTGGAATGCTCGAGATGGGCGTCGATCTGCGCCGACTGGGAGCCGAGATCGGCGGCGACGCGGAGAACCGTCGCGGCGAGGCTGTCGGCCCGGCGGTCGAACACCGCCTCGCCGGCCGCAAGCCGGGTGTTGTAGGACACCAGCGCGTTCAGGGCGGCGCGGTACTGGTCCTCGCTGGGAATGGTCGGCATGGTCGACTTGCTGAAGTCGAAGATCCAGATGTTGCCGGGGAACTGAAGCAGGCCGGCGGCCCGCTCCAGGTCGGGGTCTGCCTGGGACGATCCGCGCGAGCGGCCGAGCTGGTCGAGCATCTCGAACGACAGCCGGCCGATGGCGCTGATGATGCCCTGCTGGAAATTCGGCGTGTTGTCGAGCAGCCCGTCCGGCGTGAACCACGGGTCGTTCGGCTGCCACTCGTGAAGCACGACCTCCCGCTCGATCAAAGCCGCCGCCATGTCGATCGTGTAGCTGCCGCCGGCGGTCGGTGCGGGAGCGATGAAGCCGGTGTCGTCGTCGATCCTGTGATAGGCGAAGCTGCCGACGCCGACATAGGCGGTAGCGAGAGCGGCGGTGAGCAGCAGGCCGCGACGCAGCCCCTGCTGCCAGCGGGTTCCGAGCAGGGCGCGGGTCCACCGGCGCGTCGAGGAACGGGACAGACCACTAAACATGGTGATGGGATCCGTTTTCCTGTTGCGTGCCTTGGCATTGGGATTGGCAACTTCCAGGAGACAGACCGTGAAGGCCTGTCTCCTGGAACTGGCTCAGGTGGCGTGGGGGTCTGGCCCTGCCGGATGCGAGGGAACGAAAAGACGCCGGATGCCGGCGGCGGCCACGGCGGCCCCGAGGATGACGTGGGTCCACACGGCTGTTGCGGTCGCACCGAAGCCCAGAATCCAGGGGGCGGCGAGGGTGAGAAGGCCAAGCGCGAGGTAGGCCCATTTGCCCGGTCCATCCGCAAACTCGGTGCAGCGCGAGGGGACTGTAG
>NZ_JCACHA010001140.1:0-5169 GCF_059503625.1 Skermanella sp. | reverse complement strand
CTGTGCCCCTCGGTAATCGGGGTCAGCAGGCCGATGGCCTGGGGCAGGAACTGGTCGGCGAAGAAGCGGGCGGTGATCAGCTTGGCGTCCAGGAAGCGCTGGTCGGCCGATGGGTCGGCCTGACCCTCCTGCGCCGCCATGGCGCCCTTCGCCATCAGGAAGCCGCCCGTGACGATGCCGAACATCTTCAGGTAATGGGCGGCACCCGATGCCGCCGCCGTAGGCGTCCGCTTGCCGTTCTCGACCAGCCAGTTCGTCGCCTTCTCCAGCGCGTCCACCGCCTTGCCGAGGCCGATGGCGATGGCGGCCATGTCGTCGCCGGGCCGGTTCTTCAGGGACTCGATCGTCTCCCGGATCTCGGCGAACAGGGTGCGGGCGGCGGTACCGCCGTCGCGGATCACCTTGCGGAAGACGAGGTCGTTGGCCTGGATGCCGTTGGTGCCCTCGTAGATCGGCGTGATCCGGGCATCGCGGAGATGCTGTGACGCGCCGGTCTCCTCGATGAAGCCCATGCCGCCGTGGATCTGGATGCCGATGGAGGCGTTCTCGACGCCAAGGTCGGTGCTCCAGGCCTTGACCACGGGGGTCAGCAGGTCGGCCAGCGACTGGCCCTTGGCGGCCTCGGCAGGGTCCGGGTGCTTCTTGGCGATGTCGAGCGCCGCCACCGCGTAATATGTCAGCGCGCGGGCGGCCTCCGTCTGCGACCGCATCGTCATCAGCATACGGCGGACGTCCGGGTGCCGGATGATCGCGACCGGCTCGCCCTTGGCGTCGGCCATGTCGCGGCTCTGCACGCGGGCGCGGGCGTAGTCGCGGGCCTGCTGGTAGGCGCGCTCGGAGATCGCGACGCCTTGAAGCCCGACGCCCATCCGGGCGTTGTTCATCATCGTGAACATGTATTCGATGCCGCGGTTCTCCTCGCCGACCAGATAGCCCACGGCGCCGTCGTTGTCGCCGAACGCCATGACGGCGGTCGGGCTGGCGTGGATGCCCAGCTTGTGCTCCAGGCTGACGCAGCGCAGGTCGTTGCGGTCGCCCAGCGAGCCGTCGGGGTTGACCAGGAACTTCGGCACGACGAACAGCGAGATGCCCTTGATGCCGGGAGGCGCATCGGCCAGCCGCGCCAGCACCATATGGATGATGTTGTCGGTAAAGTCGTGCTCCCCGTAGGTGATGTAGATCTTCTGGCCGGAGATCCGGTAATGGCCGTCCTCGCGCACCGCCTTGGTGCGGATGGCGGCAAGGTCGCTGCCGGCCTGCGGCTCGGTCAGGTTCATGGTCCCGGTCCATTCGCCCGAGATCAGCTTGCCGAGATAGATCTCCTTCAGCGCGTCGCTGCCATGGGCGGTCAGCGCCTCGACGGCGCCCTGGTTCAGCATCGGGCACAGCGCGAAGGACATGTTGGCCGACTGCCACATCTCCTGCACCGCCATCGCCACCGTCCAGGGCAATCCCTGGCCGCCGTGCTCCGGATCGAACGGCACGCTGTTCCAGCCGCCTTCCTGATACTGCCGGTAGGCCGCCTTGAAGCCCTTGGGCGTGCGGACCACGCCGTTCTCCAGCACCGATCCTTCCTGGTCGCCCGAGAAGTTGATCGGGGCGAGCACGTTGGAGGCCAGCTTGTTGGCTTCTTCCAGGATCGCGTCGACCATGTCGGGCGTCGCCGAATCATAACCGGGCAGGCTGACGATGCGGTCCATGCCGACGACTTCGTTCAGCACGAAGCGCATGTCCTGGATGGGGGCGGAATAAGGGATCATGGTACGCAGGGTCCTCCCGAGACCTAGAACTTGAGCCTTTGCCAAACTTGGACTTTTGGCAGAAAGGCAGGATAGCGCGCCGGACAGGGGTTTTGCGAGCTTTGCGAATGCCGCAGGGGACCCGTCGCTGCCGGCGGAACAAATGGCACGAGGATTGCTCCGGGATATCCGAACCCGTTGGCAAGAGGCTGTCATGTCGAACCCTGCAAACCTGATGCGCGCACCGGATCTCTCGCAACTTCGCGGCATTGCCGACGGTGCGCCCAAGGCTATCCAGGCGGCCGTGCGGCAGGCAAGCGACAGCACGGGGGTAGATTTTTCCTACCTCATGGTAAAAGCTGCCCAGGAGAGCAGTTTCGACCCGGAAGCGAAGGCTGCGACGAGCAGCGCCACCGGCCTCTATCAGTTCACCGAGGGCACCTGGCTCAACATGGTGGAGCAGCACGGGGCCAAATACGGCCTGAACCGCGAAGCCTCGCAGATCCAGCGCCGTTCCGACGGCTCGCTGTCGGTCCAGGATCCGCAGGCCAGACGCGATATCCTGGAGCTTCGCAAGGACCCGAAGATCTCGTCGCTGATGGCGGCGGAATTCGCCCGCGACAACCAGTCGCAGCTCGAACAGACCGTCGGCGGCGAGATCGGGGCGACCGAACTCTACATGGCGCATTTCCTGGGGGCGGGCGGTGCGTCCAAGTTCCTCAACGGCATGCGCCAGAACCCGGACCAGAGTGCGGCGTCGCTGCTGCCGGAAGCGGCGGCGGCCAACAGGAACGTCTTCTACGACAAGTCGGGCAAGGCGCTGTCCGTCGGCCAGATCTACAACCGCTTCGCCGCCAAGTTCGACGGCATGCCGGCCTCGACCATGACGGCGTCGGCGGGGGCCATCGCCCTGCCGGGCGTCAAGGGCGGCTGGGCCAGCGAGGCGGGGATGAATTCCCCCTTCACGGCCAAGGCCGCGTCGGGCGGCGCCAACGGCGAACCCAATTCGCTGTTCACCGTCATGGTGCTGTCGCAACTGGGCGCCCCCAAGGACCATGCGTCCAATACCGACGGCAAGAACGGCCAGAAGGGTGGTACCGGCGGCCAGTTCAACACCGTACGGCCGTCGATCCCGAACCTGGGCGCGGCATGAGGCCTCGTTGCTTGAGGCTCCCGGTGTTCGAAGTACTTTCCGCCATGGCTTCGGCGCGGCCGGACCGCTAGGGTGCGGTCATGGATGAAGATGATCGTATCCCGACCGAACTATGGGTCCGCGCCCACCTGCGCCGCTGCATCGTGGACGCCATTCCCGCCGTGATCGCCCGCAAGGGATCGCCTTATGGCGGCATGGTGATCCTGAAGCTGAACCAGCTGGACCTGGGGTGCAGGGTGCTGACCCAGACGCGCGACATGGACGGCAGGCAGGGCTGGCTGGCCGCCAAGGAGAACGCGCTGATGCCGGAGGCGGACGCCGACGCCTATATCGCCCGCGCGGTCAAGCGCGATCCCGACCTCTGGGTGATCGAGATCGAGGACCGCGCCGGACGCCACCCGTTCGAAGGCAAGATTATCTGAGCGGGCCGATCCGCCAGGTCAGCGGGGTTCGGGGACCGGTGCGTCCGAAACGCCCGAGCCGGCGCTGCCGATCGGGCCGGACCGGCTGCGGCCGGTGACGAAGTCGGACGACCGGCCGGTGTCGCTCGACGTGCTCGATCCCATTTCGCTGCTGGTGCCGGAATAGCCCGCTCCGCCAACACCCAGCGTATTGGTGGTGCTCGACGGCGTCGGACCGCCGCCGCCGCCACCGCTCAAGTTGAAGCCTTCGCACCCGGCAAGAGCGAGGAGGGCCAGAGAAACGGCGGAAACCTTGAGATGGCGCCGCATGGGACCCTCCACTGTATGGCGATGACGTGTTCGTGGTATTCAACACGCGGTGGCGGAATTTGTCACCGGTTCCGGTCGGGTTAGACCCGTGGAGATCGCAGCCGCTCCGCCTGGCGCCGTCAGGCGGACGCAGCCCTTCTCGCAGGATGGATTGTTCCGGACCAGATGCGGAAAGGCGTCCTGCCAGCGTGCCACCGCCCTGGTTTCGTCCGGGCGTGCCGCGTCGTCCAGGAACGCAGCACCGCCGGGCGCCAGCCTGGGCAGCAGCCTCGGTCCCGCCGGATAGCGGGCAAGCGCATTGGTGTCGAGCGGCGGTCCGTCGATCACCAGCATATCGATCGGTCCAAGGTCTTTCAGGCCCGTGTCGTCGTACCAGCGGAAGGTTTCGCCGCCGAGGGTCACCGGGACGAGCGGGGCGTCGATCACGGTCGCCCAGTCGCCCAGGCCCTGTTCGGCCAGCATCGCCCTGGTCTCCGCCGCGAAGACAGGATCGTGCTCCAGGCTGTACACGTGTCCGGTGCCGCTGGTCCTGGCCGCCTGGGCCAGCACCACGGTCGAGGAGCCGGAACTGCACTCCACGACGACGCGCGGCCTGGCCGCCAGCGCATGGCGGGCGATCACCAGCAGGAAGTCCGGCGATGCCGCCCACATCCGCAGCGGCGGCAGCGGCACGGCGAAGTCCATCAGGTCCCTGAGGCCGATGAAGGCCTGGACCTGCCGGTAGAGATTGGCCGATTCGGTGGTGCGCAGGGACCGGATCTCGTCTTCCAGCGCGAACAGCTTCACATGGATACGCCGCGTCTTGTGGAAGAGCACCGCCACGACGCCCAGCACCGCCAGTCCGACACACAGATTGAGCAGCGTCAGCAGCTCGTTCATCCCATCCTCATTCCTATCGAAAAACCGGCGGGATACTGGCATGCCGCCACCCCCGTCCGACAGGTCGAGGATGGCGAGGTCGGGTGACGATTTTGGCAAGGAAACCGGCCGCTTTCCCTCCGCCGGCCCAATGCCTTCCCGGGCAATTTGACGCGTCCATTGCCGGTAACTTCGCGGTATTTGCCTTTGATTTGACGGACCTGCTATAGACCCGCCGGGTCGTTTGCCGTGACGGATATTCGCATAGACAAGCTTATGTTCATTTCTAAGGAAAGTCGAACCACCGGACCGTAGCCGGCCCACACGGTATCGGAAAGACTTTCTCGACAGGAAAAGCCTGAATGTTTCGCGAAAGAACCAGGGTTCTTGTAACTGGTGGCGCCGGTTTTCTGGGGTCCTTCCTGTGTGAACGCCTTCTCGCACAGGGTTGCCATGTCATCTGTGCCGACAATTATTTCACCGGATCGCGCGACAACATCGCACATCTGCTGGACAATCCGTATTTCGAGGTAATCCGCCACGACGTGACGATCCCGCTTTACGTGGAGGTGGACCGGATATTCAATCTGGCCTGTCCGGCCTCGCCGATCCACTACCAGTTCGATCCGGTCCAGACCACCAAGACCAGCGTCCATGGCGCCATCAACATGCTGGGACTGGCGAAGCG
>NZ_JCACHA010001139.1:0-5173 GCF_059503625.1 Skermanella sp. | reverse complement strand
GATCAGGGCCTCGGGGTGGCGTTCCAGATAGTCGGCGAAGACCCGGATCGACCGGGCGGCGGTCGCCAGTTCCCTTATCAGGCCGGTCATGTCCTGGACCACCGGCTGCGCCGAACCGACCACCCTGTTGGTCGACTTCAGGGTGGCTTCGGCTTCGGTGCCGATCGCGGCGACGCTCTCCGACGCTTCGCGCAGGGCGCGGATCATCGGACCCGCCTCGCCGCTGACCGTCCGCATGGTCCGGTCGAGTTCGACCAGGGTGCTGCTGAGCGATGCCACCGCCTGGGTGGTGGCGGGACCTCCGAGCAGGACTCCGGCGGAATGGACCGCCGCGCGCAGTTCCTCGACCGTCTCGCCGATGGGAGCCTTGGACAGCGAGTCCATCAGCCCGGTCAGCGACCGGGTGGCGGTGTCCAGCACGTTGGGTTCGGCCGGAAGCTCGGGCAGCGGGCCGGAGGTGTCGAGGGTGGCGGGCGGCGACGCCGGGAAAAGGTCCAGCGCCACCACCAGTTCGCCGGTCAGGATGTTGCCGGTCTGGACCTGGGCGCGCAGTCCGCGCCGCACCAGCGCGTCTACCCTGTCATAGTCGGCGGACGCCGCCGACGGATCGGTCGGGGTCGGGGCCGAATCGATCCGTTCCGGCTCGATCTCCAGCATGACGGGGATGCGCACGCTGTTGCTCGCCTGATCCCAGGCCAGCTTCACGTCGGTCACCTGACCGATGCGGATGCCCTTGAACTCGACCGGCGAACCGGGCCGCAGCCCCCTCACCGAGCCGTCGAAATGGACCAGGAACGGCAGCTTGCGGGTATAGCGCGCCGCCTCGACGCTGCGCTGGTTTTCGAACAGGGGGTATGTCGATCCCTCGACGGCGGGCTCGCTCGGGTTCTCGATCCCCGGCGTGTCGAAGGCGACACCGCCGGTCGCAAGGGTCTGGAGGGACTCGATCGACAGGGCAGGCCCGTCCGGGCCGTAGGACAGCTCGATGCCGCTGGTGTTCCAGAAGCGGCTGTTCGGCCGGACCAGCCTGTCGTAGGGCGCGTGCACGAAGACCGGGATGTGGAGTTCCCCCCAGTCCTGGGTGAACTCGTAGCCGAGAACCTCGCCGACCTGGATGCCGGCATAGTAGATCGGCACGCCGGGCGCCAGGCCGCCCAGGCGGCTGGAGGTCAGCAGGAAGCGCCGGCCGGGCGTATTGGTCTGGACGAGCGGCGGGTCCTCTAGGCCCTTGAAGCTGCTTTCCGCTTCGCCGGCGCCGGGATCGATCCCGATATAGGAGCCGGAAACGATCGTGGTCAGCCCGGATATCCCGCCGGTGCCCAGCCGGGGCTTGACGACCCAGAAGCGGCTGCCCTGGGTCAGGTAGGGCGAAGCCTGCTTGACCATGCGGGCGGTCACCAGGACATGCGTGAGGTCTTCGGAAACGGTGACGGTCTCGACGGTGCCGACATCGACGGCCTTGTACTTGACCTTCGTCTTGCCGGCCTCGATCCCCTCCGCCGTTTCGAACGTGATCGTCACGACCGGACCCCGGTCGCTCGCCGTGCGCCAGATCAGCCAGCCGCCGACCAGGGCCGCCACGATGGGCACGATCCAGATGGAGGGCAGGGTGCGCCGGCGGCGCACGGGCTCCGCCGCCGGGGTGACCTTGGCATCATCCCGGTTCTTGTTATCCACGGTTCAACTCTCCCTTCGAATGGCGGCGTCCCACATCAGGCGGGGGTCGAAGGCATGCGACGCCTGCATGGTCACGACGACCACCATGGCGAAGGCGACCGCGCCGAGCTCCGCCTGGACCGTGGCGATGGCACCCAGCTGGACCAGCGCCGTCAGGAGGGAGATCATGAAGATGTCGACCATCGACCAGCGGCCGATCCCCTCGATCAGGCGGTACAGGCGCGTCCTTTCCTTCAGGCGCGCGGCCGAACCGCGCCGGACCGACAGGAGCAGGTAGCAGAGCCCGGCCAGTTTCAGCACCGGCACCGCGATGCTCGCGAAGAAGACCAGCAGCGCGATCGGGAGCATGCCCGCCGCGACCAGGGTCTCGACTCCGGAGAGGATCGTGTCCGGCTCGCCCGAGCCGAAATACACGACCGTCATGATCGGCAGCAGATTGGCCGGAACGTACAGGATCGCCGCCGCGGCCGCCAGGGAGGCGGTGCGGTGGAAGCTGTCGGGTTTCCGCCTGTGCAGTGCGGCGCCGCATCTCGGGCATGGCCCGTGCCCGCTTTCCGTCAGCTGGGCGCAGGCGTGGCAGCGGACCAGCCGCTCGGGTGCCGCACCCGTGATCCCGCCGGCCCTGATCTGCGGCGACAGGCGGTCCCAGACGTCGAGCGGGTCCAGCACCGCCTCCGCCCAGGTCATCGTCACCATCAGGCCGACAAGGGCGAACAGCGACGGGCCGATCTCGACCGTGGCGATGTCCGACAGCTTCACATAGGCGACGATCAGGCCCAGCAGGAAGACCTCCACCATCGCCCAGGGCCTGAGGTGGTTGAGCAACCGGAAAACGCGCGCGGTCGCCGGCGCCGGGCGGCCCGCCAGCAGGGGCAGCACGACATACAGCGTCGACAGGATCTTCAGCAGCGGCGCCGCCAGGACGGTGAAGAAGACCAGCACCGCCAGGATCGGATATCCCACGTTCCACAAGGCTTCGGCGCTGCTCAGGATGCCGCCCGGCTGCTCGCGCCCTTCCAGCTCGAAGATCAGCAGCGGGAACATCGTCGCAACAGCCAGCAGGATCAGCGCCGCCAAGGACAGGGCGGCGGTGGCATGCAGGCCATGGGCATGCCTGGTGTACAGCGACGCGCCGCACCGCGAACACGCCACCTTCTCACCGGCCGACAGATCGGGCAGCGCGTGAAGCAAGCCGCAGTCGGGGCAGGCCATGAGCGGCCGCCCCGCCGGGGCCGTGAGTGATTGTGTCGGCATCAGGATAGTCCCGTCTTCGGTGTGCGATCATGCTGGAACGAACGCTCCGGCATAACTCCTAAGTGGGACTTAGGGTTCCATATACGCCGTATGCCGTTCGCGGTTCCCGAGGCATGCTCGGCGTCCGGGGACATGGGCTCGGCCAATCGAGATCGTTGGGGCAGGGTTGATTCCACATCGGCGCGGTTGCAGTCAAGGAGGCTTGCCGGGGAATATGGCACAGAACGAAGCGGCAGGCTAAAGGCCAATCCGTGTTCGTCGTTTGTCGGCCGTACGGCGCGGGAAATTTTCAAGTGAAGCGCGCTTGCCGCCAAGTACGGCATCAGGAGAGAAGGTTCTTGCGCTCGGACGCCCTCAACAATCGCATCGCAATCCTCGAGACGGCAAGCTCTCTCCTCAGGGCGACCGGATCGATACCCCTTCTCGATGAGGTCGCCGAGCACGCGGGCATTTCGCGAACGACCTTCTTCCGGCATTTTCCCGATCGCGGATCCATGCTCGAAGCGATGCTGGAGCGTTCGATCGACGAGCTGGAAGCCGCCGTCACAGGCATGGAGCAGTCCGATACCGCCCTGTTCGACCTGCTGGCCCTGTTGTGCGAGGGCGCCAGCACCGAGCTGGCATTCGTCAATTACTGGTGGGACAGCTCGCAGCGCGACGAAAAGGCCGGCGCCTTCCTGAACCGGGCGCTGGCCCGGGCCTGCTCCATCCTGGAAAGCCCCATCCGGCGCGCCGCTCAGGCCGGCTTGTGCCGGCCCGACCTGACGCCGCGCGATATCGTCCTTGCCGCCCCCATGCTCAGCGGCGCCCTGCGGGGCCGGACTGCCGAGGAACGCGAGATCCTGGTGACCCGTGTCATCAGCCTGCTCACCGAAGGGATCAGGAAGCGGTAATGGGGCTGACCGTCAGCCGGCATCAAGGCTACCTGAAGGTCACCGGTTTCTCCCGGCAGGGACAGGCTGGACGATAGATACCGGATCCGGCCACGGTGGCGGAAATCGGTGAACGGGCGGCATTCGGCGGCACGACCTTGGTCATCGTCTGTTGCAGATCATTAGAAACTGTACCGGCGATCGACATGACCCCACCGGAATACACGCCCCAGACCCGCAGCGTGGTGCAGGCGCAGCCGAATCCAGAGTTCTGGCCATTTGTCGCGATGGTCAAGACTTCCCATACACCGACGGTGCTTACCAGCCCGCATCGGCCCGATAACCCGATAATCTTCGCCAACGATGCCTTTATGCGGCTGACCGGCTACCGGGGCAACGAAGTGCTGGGGCGCAACTGCCGCTTCCTCAGCGGACCGGAAACGGACCGGGCGGCCAGCAGCGAGGTGCGCCATGCCATTGAGGCTGCAGAGCCGGTCAGCGTGAAGCTCCTGAACTACCGCAAGGACGGCTCACGGTTCTGGAACCAGCTACACATCAGCCCGATCTTCGACGAAGCCGGTATCCTGGCCTACTTCGTGGGCTACCAGCATGACATCACGCGGCAGGTCGAGGCCGAGCAGGCTTTGCGGCAGGCCCGGCAGGAGCTGGAGGAGCGGGTGATGGAACGCGAAGGATTGATCCGCGAGATCCATCACCGGGTCCGCAACAATCTTCAGACCATCATCGGGCTGCTCAACCTGGAAGCCAGGCGCGGAGATCCATTACTGCGACGGCAGTTCGATCTGATCACGCAGCGCGTCCGCGTGCTGGGCAGCATTCATGGGCAGCTGGAGAGCTTTGAAAACTGGACGACGATCGACTTCAGCCAACACCTACGGGAGATCTGCGCTTCCCTGATGATCCTGTTCGAGGAGCGTATCGCGGTTCGGGTCGATGCCGAGCCTTTCGTGTGCGACGTCGAGGCAGCCATTTCCCTGGGCTTGATCGCCAATGAACTGATTGCCGCGCGTTTCAGTCACATCTGCAGGATGGGCACAGCGGAGGAGATCCTGATCGGAGTGTTGCTCAGGGTCCACCGGCAGACCAACGTCATTGAACTGGCGGTCAGCCTGACCGGGGATGAGCATACCTCATGGTCAGCCGGCGACCTCATTTATCCCAGCGACATCGTCGACGTTCTGGCCGAGCAGATGGGAGCCGAACTCACCCTCACCTTGGATACGGGTCCAACAGTGAGACTGACGGTACCTGCCGGCAAGATCATAGCCAGGTCTCCCGCGCGGCCATCGTGAGGGTATCGTGCCATTACGATGGATGCCGGACCATCGTCCAACAAGGCGGCTTAAGTT
>NZ_JCACHA010001138.1:0-5177 GCF_059503625.1 Skermanella sp. | reverse complement strand
GTGAGAAGCTGGGCTAGCATGGGACGGCGCCTGGAGGATCGGAGGATCCGGTCCGGGTGGACCGGCGGCATGGGACTCTGCGCGGGCACACTAGCACCGCGCCGCCCTCCGGATCATCCCCATACCGCTTGCGCGGGCAGCCGGTGCCGCTTCGGCGCCGGTCCCAAGGGTTCAGCCGGCCTCCTTCAACTGCGCGGTGAACCGTGCCGCTTCCGCCCGCAGGGTCTCGACCTGTGCGGCCACGACCCTCGCCGACGCCGTCATGCGGCCGGTCGCGGCGTCCGTATCGCTGATCGCCGCCGACACGCTGCCCAAGTTCAGCGTGATCTCGCGCGTCGACTCGGCGCTCTCCAGCATGTTGCGGGCGATCTCGCTGGTGGTCCGGCTTTGCTGCCGGACCGCTTCGGCGATGGTCATGGCGATGTCGCGCACCCGGTCGACCGTCGCCGCGACATCGTGCATGGCCTGTACCGTCAGCTTGGTCTCTTCCTGGATGCCGGTCACCTGGGCGGCGATTTCCGCCGTCGCTCCCGCCGTCTGGGTAGCCAGCGCCTTGACCTCATGGGCGACGATCGCGAAGCCCTTGCCCGCCTCGCCGGCGCGCGCCGCCTCGATCGTGGCGTTCAGCGCCAGCAGGTTGGTCTGGTTGGCGATGCCGTTGATCATGTCCACGACGACGCCGATCTTCTGCGCCGCCTCCGCCAGGGTGCGGATGCGTCCCGTCGTTTCCTCGGTGCGTGCGGCGGCTTCGCTGGTCACCTCGGCGGCCTCGGTCGTGCGCCGCCCGACGTCGATCACGGAAGCGGACAGTTCCTCCGCGGCCGACGCGACGCTCTGGACCGCGGCTGCGGTCTGGCCGGCCGCCGACTGAAGGGCCATGGCCTGCCCGCTGGCCGCGGACGCCTGGGCGGACATTCCGCCGGCGACGGTCCGCAGATCGCGGTCCGCTTCGATGAGGGCTTCGACGATGCCGGCGATGCTGCCGTTGAACCGGGCGGTCGCCGTGGCCGACTGGGCGGCGCGTCTTTCCGCCGCTTGACGGCGTTCTTCATCGCACCTGCGCATGTCGTCCAGATCGATCGCCTGTTTCTGCATCGTCATGATGGCGCGGGCGACCTCTCCGATCTCGTCGTCCGCGCCCGGATCTAGGACGATGTCCCGGCTGCCTTCGCCGATCCTGCGGATGGACAGGGCGGCACGGGCCAGGGGGTGCGTGATCCTGCGCGCCGTCACCACCGACAGAATGATCGTGACGGCCAGACCGGCCAGCGTCACGCCGATGCCCATGACGACGGCCAGCCGGCTGGTGTCCTCGCTGCGGGCAGTCCGTTCCTCCTTGCGCCGCTCGATAAGCTCCGAGATTTCCTCGTTCCGGACTTCCAGTTCCTCGAAGGCCTGGACGAATTCGGGCATCCGCATCTGAGCCTCGACACCCCTGTCCTTGCTCAGCCGGATGATGGTTTCGGCCGACGCTATATAGGTGTTGAGCGCCGGTTCGGCGCCGTTCAGCGCCGCCTTGATCTGCGGATCCAGGGAGTTCCGGGAAGCATTCGTCCGCAGCGCCGCGCGGAAGGTTTCGGCGTGCTCGTCGAAACTCTTCCGGTTCTCCGCGTAGTCGATTTCGCCGGTCCCCTGGCTGAAGGACAGAAGCGCCGTCAGCACGTCGGAATGAAGGGCGTCATGCATCATGTCGCCGAGCATGTGGGTGGCCAGGGCATCGGACATGTCGACGAGTTCGGTCGCGGCCTTGTTGGATGCGACGATGCCCCCGGTCCCGATGATGCCGACCAGCCCGACTGCGAGAAGCGAGCTGGCTGCGAGCGCCGCAAGGCGTTGGCGAAGGGTGAGTTGCTGCATTAGTGATCCGGTTTCGAAGAATCAATCACATTAATTTCAAAAATCATCATTTCACATTCCTATTCGAATAAGAATTAAGCTAAAAGATGTATGTAAGGTATCGGGGTATTCATTAGGTGTCGGCAAACCATGCAGCGGCCCCGGCAGAATTTGCCGCGTGGGACGCCCGGCAATGACTTCCCGGACTGCACCGCCCCAGGTTCGGAAAGGCGCCGAACCCGTGTATTCCATGGCTCCGCCGGTCTTGGCCCGGCGTTTGCTTATGGACTGTCGGCAGGGTCCGCATGAGGTGGAACCTGCGGTCAATGGTGGATCAAATGGGCCTCGACCTTTCCCTGCGTACGGCGATGAGCGGCTTGCGGACAGTCCAGAAAGGACTGGATACCGTATCGAGCAACATCGCCAATGCCGATACTCCCGGCTACACCCGCAAGGTCCTCACCCAGTCCACCGTCGTCATGGGCGGCAAGAGCCTCGGCGTCCAGACCGGCAACATCGAGCGCGAGGTCGATACCGCCCTTCAGCGCGAAACGCTGACGCAGGAATCGAGGGTCTCCAACCTGAAGGTCCTCGACCAGTATCTCGGCCAGGTCGAAATGCTGCACGGTGATCCCGAACAGGAAACCTCGCTCGGCAACGTGGTCAACCAGATGCGCGACGGCTTCGCGAAGCTGATGGACTCGCCAAGCTCGATCCCGCTTCAGAACGAAGTGGTATCGCTGGCCGACAATCTCGCCCGCACCCTCAACCGGCTGGCCGAAGGGATCAACACGATCCGGACCAACGTCCAGGGCGAGATCGAGGGGTCAATCAACGACATCAATACCCAATTCCAGACGATCGACGACCTGAACCGGAAGATCCGCACCTCGACGGCGCTTGGCCAGAAGGAACCCGATCTGGAAGACAAGCGCGACGAGGCGGTGCGGCTGGTCGCCGAGCAGATCGACATCAACGTCATGAAGCGGGCCGACGGCTCGATCGCCATCCTCGACCATTACGGCCAGCCGCTGCTGGAAGACACCTACAAGCCGCTGTCGATGGACAATATGGCTCTCATCAGCCCGCAGGTCGCGTATCCGGGCGGCGTCGCGCCGATCCGCCTGGGCGATCCGGTGACCGGCGCCGACGTTACCGGCATGATGCGCGGCGGCAGGCTGGGTGGCCTGCTCGAATTGCGCGACCAGTCGCTGCCGCGCTTCCAGGCGCAGCTGGACGAGTTTTCACAGACGCTGTCCGAAACGTTCAGCACCGCTGGCCTGACGCTGTTCACCGACATCAACGGCACGGTGCCCCCCGATCTTCCCGCCACGGCGTCGATCGGCTACGCCAACCAGATCCAGGTTTCCCAAATCGTCCGGGACGATCCCAGACTGCTGCGCGACGGTGATGACGCAACGTCGGCAGGTGCCGCCGACAGCACCCTGCTGCGCAGCATCGTCGACGACGTGCTTGGTTCCGCCAAGACGTTTCAGACGGGCAATCCCGTCCTCACCAATGGCCTCGGGCCTAACTCGAACATCGTGACTGCACTGCCCGGTAGCACGGATTTTGCATCGTTCGCCACCGAGCTGGTCAGCTACCAGGTGAACGAGAAGGCCAGCGCGACGTCGCAGCTTCAATCCGCCACCTCGCTGCGCGACCAGCTGAAGACCAAGCTATCGGATCAATCAGGCGTCAACCTCGATACCGAGGTTTCGCTGCTAATCCAGTTACAGCGCTCGTATTCCAGCTCTGCCCAGGTGGTTTCGACCAACCGGCAGATGTTCAACGACCTCATCTCGATCGTGCGCTGATCTGAGAACGGAGCCCAGCTATGACCTCGATCTCAACTTCCGGACAATTCTTTCGCATTCAGACTCAGAATCTGGCGATCCAGGCCCGGATGACCGAGTACAGCGAGCAGACCTCGACCGGAAAGAAGGGCACCGTCTACGGCGCTCTCGGCAGCGACGTGCGGCAGTCGATCGATCTGCGCGGACACGTCAACGAGCTGGACACGTATCAGAAGAACATCGCCACCGCGCAGCTCCGGGTCACCAGCGCCATCGACACGATGGACCGCATCAAGAACGTGGCGCGCGACGTGCGCGACCAGCTTACGAAATTGAGCGGCAACCCGCCCCCGGATCAGACTGTCGTCAAAGATATTGCCAGGCGCGGCTATGATGAAGTAGCGCAGCTACTCAATACCAAGGTTGAAGGCCGCTACATTTTTGCCGGTAGCGACATCAACACTGCTCCGTTTCCTGAAGCCCGTGCCAAAGATTTTTTTGAAGACATTCAGGGTAAGGTAGAAAACTTCTCTACAAATGGGGCTCAACAAACCTTAGATGATACCAAGATCATTGCCCTCGATAATACTTATTTTTCTCAAGCATTGACAGAGAATGATCCTTCTCCATTACGTGCAAGGGTAGATCGAAACTTGGATATTAGCTATCAGGTTCGAGCTAATGGCCCAGAGACTAAAGATTTAGATTTAGTTGTTACTCCAGAAAACGATAAGGTTTCATCATTTCAAGAGATCCTGCGCAGCCTTGCCACTGCTGCCAACCTGACCTACGACCCGAAAAACCCGGCCTCGTTTAATGATTTTCAGACGATGCTGACTACAACGCGTACCTCCCTCGATGCAGCCGCTAAAAGTGTCGACAATCATGTAGGTATACTCGGTTCCGCATCCGCCCGGATGAAGGCGCTGGACACCCAGCACGACGAGACCACGGTCACGCTGAAGCAGGGGGTCGGCGACGTCGAGGATGTCGAGATGGCCGAAACCATCTCGAAGCTCCAGCTGGTGCAGACGCAGCTCCAGGCCTCCTACAAGGTCACGGCGACCTTGCAGAAGGTCAACCTGATCGACTTCATCTGAGCATCGCGGCCGCTCGGCATTCCATTGACTGCCGCAATGCTATCCAGGGATGCGGCATCTGCCGGTGAATGCGCGGGACGCCGCCGCAAGGTGTCGGCGACTCCACGGCGCGGGGGAGTTCTTCGGGCGGCCGGCCGATCTTTTCGGTCTGCGCGCGGAAGTTCCGCAAACTCCATAGCCCTATCGAATTCTCACAACCGAGGCTATGGCGGAAAGCCCTGTATACAGTGCGGTTAAGCGTTTTTTTACGAATACGGCTTACGATTAACACGCGGAAGAAGACCGCAATCTATCCAAAATGGAGGCACAGATGTCTAATTCGGTCAATACCAATGTCGGGGCGATGATCGCCCTCAAGAACCTGAACAACGTCAGCGACTCCCTCTCGACCACCCAGAAGCGCATCAGCACCGGCTTGAACGTCGCCGACGCCTATGACGACGGC
>NZ_JCACHA010001137.1:0-5184 GCF_059503625.1 Skermanella sp. | reverse complement strand
CGGCGGTCTTCGGCGGCTGTTCCGGGCTGCGGATCGTGCTAAAGCACCGGCTGAAGTGATCGGAACGATCCAGTCCTATAAGGTGGAGTGCGGCGCGATGAAGATCGGGGTGGTTGGGTGCGCGGGGCGTATGGGGCAGATGCTGGTGCGCCGTATCGTGGCCACGGAAGGATGCGAGCTTGCCGGCGGCACGGAACGGCCCGACGGCCCGGCAGTCGGCAAGGACATCGGCACGCTGGCGGGGCTCGATCCGGTCGGCATCGCCGTGATCGACGATCCGGTCCAGCTCTTCGCCCACGCCGACGCCGTGATCGACTTCTCCTCGCCGGAAGCGACGGAGCGGCACGCGGCGCTGGCGGCGCAGGCGCGGACGGTCCACGTCATCGGCACGACCGGCCTCAACCCGGGGCAGACGGAGGCGGTCAAGCGCGCTTCCCAATACGCGCCGATCGTCCATGCTCCCAACATGAGCCTGGGCGTCAACCTGCTGATGGTCCTGGTCGAGCAGGTCGCCCGCACGCTCGGTCCCGATTTCGATATCGAGATCCTGGAAATGCACCATCGCCACAAGGTCGATGCGCCGTCGGGGACCTCCCTGGGCCTGGGCCGTGCCGCTGCCGCCGGACGCGGGGTCGGTCTGGATGCCGTATCCGCCCGCATCCGCGACGGCCACACCGGCCCGCGCAAGAGCGGCGACATCGGCTTTGCCGTCATGCGCGGCGGCGACGTGGTCGGCGACCACACCGTCGTCTTCGCGGGGGAGGGCGAGCGGATCGAGCTGTCGCACCGGGCCAACGACCGGCAGATCTACGCGGTCGGCGCCGTCCGCGCCGCGCTCTGGGCACACGGCCAGCACCCCGGACTCTATTCGATGCGGGACGTGCTGGGGCTTGGGGGTCTCGGCTGAGGTATTAACGCCGACCCCTGCCGGGGAGGCCGCGAATCGGGCGGACGGCGTCGCAGCCGCCTCCCGATCTTCTCTTTTTGTTCTATGCGACAGATTGGCCCCGACCGCCGGAAGACCTACCGGGAACCGTGAATTCGTCTGAAGAACGGCATAGGGATGGCGATTTCGGGGTGTTTGTCGCTTGACAGTGTTGCTGCTGTATCAGTAAGCCGGGAGAGCAAAGCTTCAATCGAAACCTTAAGGAAGAGGCGCAACCCCATGACAGCAAAGCGTAACCAAGGACGCCGACAGGTCTGTCTGGATTTTGGGGTGAAGGCGTCTATGGTACTCCTTTTGGGGAGCTTTGTCTCGGGTTGCTCGACGAGTGAACAATACGGTTCCTCCGATACTTCGATGGCCGCACCGGTACAGGTGGCGTTGGTCACGCCGGCGCCGCTGCCGCCCGATCCCAAGGACCCCTGGCGCGACCTGATCGCGGAAGCGTCCGACCGGTTCGACGTGCCGGAACAGTGGATCAGGGCCGTGATGCACCGCGAAAGCGGCGGGCGCGCCATCGTCAAGGGCAAGGTGATCACCAGCCCCGCGGGCGCCATCGGCCTGATGCAGGTGATGCCGGCGACCTACGCCGAGCTTCGCGACCGCCACGGCCTGGGGCCGACGCCCGCCGATCCGCGCGACAACATCATGGCCGGCACCGCCTATCTGCGCGAGATGTACGACCAGTTCGGCAGCCCCGGCTTCCTGGCCGCCTACAACTGCGGTCCCGCCTGCTATTCCGCCGTCCAGGCCGGCCGCCAGCGCCTGCCGAAGGAAACGCGGCAGTATATCGCGGCCCTTGCTCCCGTCGTCGCCAAGACCGCGCCGCGCGGCACCGGCGGCGAACCCGTCGTCGAGCCCGTCATGGTCGCCGCCGCCGAGCCGCCCAAGCCCGCCGGCCGCCCGGCGGAGATCGTCCAGGTCGCCTCCGCCGCACCGCCGCCGGAACCGGTCACGGCGCCTGCTCCCGCTCCCGCCATCGTCCCCGTGTCGGCCCGCGTACAGCCCGCGCCGGTCGAGCAGCCCGCCAGCTACGAAGTCGCCTCCATCGACGACGACGAGGACTACGCGCCCCGTCCGCCCGTCCGTGCCCAGGCCCGCGAGGCCGAGGCCAAGGTGGTCATGCGCTTCACACCGCTCGGCGGCAACGACGCCTGCGGCAGCCTGCGCAATTCGGCCGCCTGCCGGGCGGTCGACCAGCCGGCGGACCATGCCGGCCGTTCCTGACCGTCCGTATTTCCCCTCGGCCGATTTCCGCTGCGAATCCAGCACCACCGTCCTATAAACGCTGGTGACATGAGCAGCGATCAGCCCCCCAAGCAGCCGACCCGCCAGGAGCGGCAAGCCGCCGCCCTGCGCGAGAACCTCCGCAAGCGGAAGGAGCAGGCGCGCGAGCGCCGCCAGCCCGACCCGCCGCCGACGCCTCCTCCACCCGGAGACCTGCCCGAGGACGACTCCTCCGCCAAGCTTGAGGTTCCGCCGCCGGTCGGGTAGAAGCGCTGGCAGTCCAACCCTTTCGGAGACTGTCCCGATGGCGATCATGCCCGATTCCTGGATCCGCGACATGGCGCAGCAGCACGGCATGATCGAGCCCTTCGTCGAGAAGCAGACGGCGGAAGGCGTGATCTCCTACGGCCTGTCGTCCTACGGCTACGATGCCCGCGTCTCCGACGAGTTCAAGATCTTCACCAACGTCGACAACGCCATCGTCGACCCGAAGAACTTCGCCGAGCAGAGCTTCGTCGACCGCAAGGTCGATGTCTGCGTGATCCCGCCGAACAGCTTCGCGCTTGCCCGCACGGTCGAATATTTCCGGGTGCCCCGCGACGTGCTGGTCATCTGCCTGGGCAAGTCCACCTATGCCCGCTGCGGCCTGATCGTCAACGTGACCCCGCTGGAGCCGGAATGGGAAGGCTACGTCACGCTGGAGATTTCCAACACCACGCCGCTGCCCGCCAAGGTCTACGCCAACGAGGGCCTGTGCCAGTTCCTTTTCCTGAAGGGAGAAGGCCCGTGCGAGGTCTCCTACGCCGACCGCAAGGGCAAGTACATGAAGCAGACCGGCGTCACGTTACCGAAGCTTTAACCATAACCGCCTAATTTTCCCCCATCACTCTCCAAGCCTTTCCCCCAGCCCAATCGAGTTCCCATGGATAAGATCAGGATTCGCGGCGGCCGTCCCCTGCGCGGCTCTCTTGCGGTCGGCGGCGCGAAGAACGCGGCGCTGCCGCTGATGGTCGCCAGCCTCCTGACGGACGAGACGCTGACGCTGGCCCAGGTGCCTCATCTGGCCGACATCGCGACGCTCGCCAACCTGCTGGCCCAGCACGGCGTCGTCTTCGGCATGGACGGTTCCGCACCCCAGGATGGCCCGGCAGGCCGCGTGCTCGAACTGACCACCCGGGAAATCACCAGCACCACCGCGCCCTACGATCTGGTCCGCAAGATGCGCGCCAGCGTCCTCGTGCTCGGTCCGCTGGTCGCCCGCTGCGGCGTCGCCAAGGTGTCGCTGCCGGGCGGCTGCGCCATCGGCGCCCGCCCGGTGGACCTGCACATCAAGGGCCTCGTCCAGATGGGCGCCCAGATCGAGCTTGAAGCCGGCTACATCCTGGCGTCGGCTCCCAACGGCCTTCACGGCGCGCAGATCGTCTTCCCGACCGTGTCGGTCGGCGCCACCGAGAACCTGCTGATGGCCGCCTGTCTCGCCAAGGGCGAGACAGTGCTGGTCAACGCCGCGCGCGAGCCGGAGGTGACCGACCTCGCCCGCTGCCTGATCGCCATGGGCGCGCAGATCGAGGGCCTCGGCACCGACACGCTGCGCATCCAGGGCAAGGACCGGCTGCACGCCGCCTATCACACCGTCGTCCCCGACCGGATCGAGACCGGCACCTACGCCATGGCCGCCGCGATCACCGGCGGCGACCTGGAACTGATCAACGGCCGGCTGGAGCATATCCAGGCCGTCACCAAGGTCCTGGCCGGCGCCGGTATCGCCTTCGCCGAGACCGAACGCGGCTTCCGCGTCTCCTGCGCCAACGGCGCTCTGACGGGAGTTGATGTCATGACGGAGCCGTTCCCCGGCTTCCCGACCGACCTTCAGGCCCAGATGATGGCCCTGATGTGCGTCGCCGACGGCGCCGCGATGATCACCGAGACGATCTTCGAGAACCGCTTCATGCACGCGCCGGAACTGGCGCGCATGGGCGCCAAGATCACCGTCCATGGCGCTTCCGCTCTGATTCGCGGCGTCAAGCAGCTCACCGGCGCCCCCGTGATGGCGACCGACCTGCGCGCGTCCAGCTCGCTCGTCCTGGCCGGCCTCGCCGCCGAGGGCGAGACGGAGATCAACCGCGTCTACCATCTGGACCGGGGCTACGAGCGGCTGGAAGAAAAACTGTCCGCCTGCGGCGCCGACATCGAAAGGGTGAAGGCCAACGGGTGACATCAACCCGGTCCGGCACCACATTCCGAACGCTGAGGAATTTCGATCAAGGCGTGAGGAGAAACGACGATATGACTGGGCCGATGAAGCTGCGCGCGGAAGACCGGGATGATCTTCACGTAATCTCCGGCTGCTTGCAGGACGCCATCGTGCCGATCGGCGAGATGTGCTTCCTGCCCGATGAAAAGCGGTTCGTCATGGTGGCCAACCGCTTCAAATGGGAAAGCGCCGCGGAAGAAGACCTTCCCGACACCATCCCCCAGCAGCTGACCGACGTCAGCTACGACGGCGACGGCGAGGACGATGTCATGGTCCCGTTCGAGCGGACCAACTGCGGCGTCTGTTTCGACGGCGTCACCGCCGTCAAGACGCGCAACATCGACCTGCACGAACGCCGCCAGATGCTGGCGCTCCTGACCGTCGTGCAGGGGGAGGGCGGCATCGTCCTGCATTTCTCCGGCGGCGCCTGCATCAAGCTGGAATGCGACGACTGGGTCTGCCGCCTCCAGGACATCGGCGAACCCTGGCCCACCAGCCGCCGTCCGGCCCACCCGCTGGATTGATACCAGTCGAGAATTTTCCCTTGTAGCGCAACTGTATTGAATTGGGGTTCTGCGGGGTGGCTCAGTGTATGGCGATCCGGTGCCCCTTGATCCAATAATGATGGTTTTCCGCTGGGCCGCCCGGCGTCAAGTCTGGCCCTGCGGGCCACCGCCGCATGGCGGCGGCTGCGGACTTGACGCCGGGCGGCCCAGCGGAAGTCTTGCTCTCCATTGGATGCAAGGGACGCTGTCACCGA
>NZ_JCACHA010001136.1:0-5184 GCF_059503625.1 Skermanella sp. | reverse complement strand
CCCCCTCCTCGCTTTCCAAGTACAAAGACCGAAGAGCGGCTTCATGAAGTTCGCTCTGATCAACCCGAACTGGACCTTCGACGGCAGCATCTATTTTGGCTGCCGCGAGGCGCACCTGCCACTGGAGTTCGGTTACGCCAAGGCGCTGATCGAGCGGGCCGGCCATGAAGCCGAAATCATCGACGGCCAGCTTTTCAACCTCTCACTCGACCAGATCCGCTCGCGCGTCGCCGGCTACCGGCCCGACTTTACCGTCGTGACGACGGCGCCGAGCTACCTGTTCTGGCGCTGCGCCCCGCCTGAGCTTCGGGTCCCCCAGGAAGTCGTCGAAACCGTCCGCGGCATCGGCGGCGCCCTGGTGGCCGTCGGTCCCCACGGATCGACCACGCCGCGCGCGGCCTATGCCAAGCTCAACGTCGACGTGCTGGTGATGGGCGAGTGCGAGGACCTGCTGCCCCGGCTGGCGTCCGAGCCGTGGGAGACGATCCCGTCGCTCTGCACCGGGCCGCGCGACGACCCCCATGTCAACGGCGGTCCCCATGCATCGCGCTTCACCGACTTGCCCGCCCTGTCCTGGCCGCGCGAATGGATCGGCCGCCATCACCATCACCACCATCGGTTCGACACCCGGCCCACCGCTCCCGGTGCGGAGATGGAGACGTCGCGCGGCTGTCCCTACCGCTGCTCGTTCTGCGCCAAGGAGAACTTCCGCGACAAGTACCGCAAGCGCCCGCTTACGGTAATCCTGGAGGAGCTGGACGGACTGATCGCGCAGGGCATCGAATACGTCTATTTCATCGACGAGATATTCCTGCCCAACGCGGAGTTGCTGCAAGCCCTGGCGCAGCGGCCGGTCAAGTTCGGCGTCCAGACCCGGATCGACCTCTGGAAGGAGCCGATGCTGGAACTGCTCGGCCGTTCCGGCTGCGTATCGATCGAAGCGGGGGTCGAGAGCCTGACGCCCGAGGGCCGGCAGGCTCTCGACAAGAACTGCCGCATGTCCACCGACGACCTGACCGACCGGCTGATCTTCGCCAAGCGCCATGTTCCCTTCGTCCAGGCCAACCTGATCGAAGCCGGCACGGATGACGACGCCATGGTCGATGCCTGGCGGCAGCGGCTGCGCGAGCATGGCGTTTGGGCGAACGAACCTGTGCCGCTGTTCCCCTATCCCGGTTCGCCCGACTACCGCAAACTTTGGGGCCGTCCGGACGATCAGGCCTGGGAACGCGCGCTCGACCATTACCTGACCCACCACGTCGATTTCAGCGATATCCAGGAGCAGCGTCCCCTGCACCTGCACGAGCTGGAAGTGGCGACGGCGGACCGCCGCTGAGATGACCAGCCGCTTCCCGGGCTTCCCTGCCACGACCGGCGCTCCGCAGCGGGTACTGATGACCGCCGACGCCATCGGCGGCATCTGGGACTACGCGCTCGAACTGGCCGGAGGACTTTCCCGGCGCGGTATACGGGTCACCCTCGCCGTGATGGGGCGCGAGCCGTTGCCGGCCCAGCGGTCGAAGGCCCTTGCTATCCCTGGTCTCGATCTCCACCACGGCGATTTCCGGCTAGAATGGATGGAGGAGCCGGAAGACGATCTCCGCCGGGCCGGCGACTGGCTGCTGGATCTGGCGGAACGGACCGCACCCGACATGGTCCATCTGAACGGCTATACCCACGCGGCCCTGCCGTGGGGACTTCCGGTCCTGGTCGTCGCCCATTCCTGCGTGTTGTCATGGTGGCAGGCCGTACACCGGACCGCCGCGCCTGTCGGCTGGCAGCCCTACGCCAGCCGTGTCGCGGCCGGGCTGGCGGCGGCCGATCAGGTGGTAGCCCCGACCCAGGCGATGCTGGATACGCTGGAGGTTCACTACGGCTCTCTGTCCCGAAGCCAGGTGATCTGGAACGGCCGCGATGCCGGAACCTGGCACGGCCGGACCGGATCGCATCAGCCGGGCAGCCGCCGCGGCATCGTCAGCGTCGGCCGTCTCTGGGACGAAGCCAAGAACATCCGCGCCCTGGACAGCGTCGCTCCCTCGCTCGATTGGCCGGTGGCGGTCGCCGGCTCGTGGCGACGTCCGGACGGCAGCGGCGAACCGCCGGCCAATCTCCGGTGCCATGGCGTCGTGCCGCCCGATGCGCTGGCCCGGCTCTACGGCGACGCTGCCATCTTCGCCCTGCCCGCGCGCTACGAGCCGTTCGGCCTTTCGGTTCTGGAAGCAGCCCTGTCGGGCTGCGCCCTGGTGCTGGGCGACCTGCCCAGCCTGCGCGAACTCTGGACCGGTGCCGCCGTCTTCGTCCCGCCCGACGACCACGACGCCCTCGCCCGCGAGATCAAGCGCCTGATCGACCAGCCGGCGCATCTGAGCACCTTTTCCCTGGCCGCGCGCCATCGCGCACGGAGCTACGGCACCGAACGCATGGTCGCGCGTTATCTCAACGTCTATGCCGACCTGCTGGACGCGCCGCAGACGGTCCCGCCTCACCGCGAAGTCGCCGCAGTCCCGCTGGGAAGCTGATCTTCGAACCATGCGGGGACCCATGCGCTTCGTTTATTTCACCCACTCGCTGGTGTCCGACTGGAATCACGGCAATGCCCATTTCCTGCGCGGCATCGTCCGTGAACTCACATCGCGCGGCCACGAAGTCCGGTTGTTCGAGCCGCGCGACAACTGGAGCCTCCAGAACCTGATCGCGGACCAGGGGCCGGAAGCGGTCGCCCGGTACGCCACCGCTTTTCCGGGCTTGCGCTCCACCACATACGATCTGGCGACGCTCGATCTCGACCGGGCGCTGGACGGCGCCGATGTCGTGATCGTGCACGAATGGAACGACCATGATCTGGTGGCGCGCATCGGCCGCAAGCGCGCCGGCGGCGGACGCTTCGACCTGCTGTTCCACGACACCCATCACCGCTCGGTCAGCGATCCCAAGTCGATGGCGGCCTACGACCTGACGTCCTACGACGGCGTGCTGGCCTACGGCGCCGTGATCCGGGAGATCTATCTCAGCATGGGCTGGGGCAAACGGGCCTGGACGTGGCACGAAGCCGCCGATACTGCCTTGTTCCGCCCCTTGCCGGCAAGACCGCGCGAAGGCGACCTCGTCTGGATCGGCAATTGGGGCGACGGCGAGCGGTCGGTCGAACTGGGCGAGTTCCTGCTGCTGCCGATCCGGCAGCTCCGGCTGAAGGCCCGCATCCACGGCGTCCGCTACCCGGCGGAGGCCAAGGCCGCCGTCAACCTCGCGGGGGCGGAATACGCCGGCTACCTGCCCAACCACGAAGCCCCCGAAGCCTTCGCCCGCTTCGCCGTGACGGTCCATGTCCCGCGCCGTCCCTATGTCGAGATGCTGCGCGGCATCCCGACCATCCGTCCGTTCGAGGCGATGGCCTGCGGCATTCCCCTGGTCTGCTCGCCCTGGGACGACGCCGAGGGACTGTTCCGGCCCGGCAACGATTACCTGATTGCTCATAACGGTACCGAAATGACAAAGCACCTTCGGGATATTCTCAACGATCTCGACCTGTCCGCCGCCCTCGCCCGCAGCGGGTACGAGACCATCCAGGCGCGCCACACCTGCGCTCACCGCGTGGACGAGCTGCTGGACATCTGCCGCGACCTGAAACAGGCCAATCCCCTGCTGCTGGAGGCCCGCTGATGGCCGGACTGAATATCTCTTTCTACGGCTCCAGCCTGGTATCGGCCTACTGGAACGGTGCCGCGACCTATTACCGGGGCATCATCCGGGCTCTCGCCGGCCGGGGTCACACGGTCACTTTCTTCGAACCCGACGCCTGGGAGCGGCAGCAGCACCGCGACATCGCCGACCCGGACTGGGCGCGCGTCGTCGTCTACCCGAACGACGAGGCGAGCGCCCGGAAAGCGCTGGAACAGGGCCGCGACGCCGACGTCATCGTCAAGGCGAGCGGCGTCGGCGTCTTCGACAGCCTGCTGGAAGCGGGAGTCCTTGAAGTCCGGCGGCCGGATGCGACCGTGATCTTCTGGGACGTCGACGCTCCGGCGACACTCGCGTCGATGCGCGACGACCCCGGCGACACGCTGCGCCCGCTGATCCCACGCTTCGATTATGTGCTGACATATGGCGGCGGCGATCCGGTAATCGGCGCCTACAAGGCGATCGGCGCCCGCGACTGCATTCCGATCTATAACGCCCTGGACCCGGAAACCCACCATCCGGTCGCCCCGGATGCGCGGTTCGAAGCGGATCTCAGCTTCATGGCCAACCGGCTGCCCGACCGCGAGGCCCGCGTCGAGCAGTTCTTCCTGAATGCCGCCGCCCGCCTGCCGGAACGCCGTTTCCTGCTGGGCGGCAGCGGCTGGGGCGATAAGCGGATGCCGTCCAACGTCGATTATGTCGGCCACGTCTACACGGCCGACCACAACGCCGTGAACTGCTCGGCACTGGCGGTTCTCAACGTCGCCCGCGACAGCATGGCCGCCGTCGGCTTTTCCCCCGCGACCCGCGTGTTCGAGGCGGCCGGCGCCGGAGCCTGCGTCATCACCGACGCATGGGAAGGCGTCGAGCAGTTCCTCGAACCGGGCACCGAAATCCTGGTGGCGAACGATGGGGCGGAAGTCGCCGCGCTGGTCGACGGCCTGACGCCGGAGCGTTCGCGCAGGATCGGGGACGCGGCACGTCGCCGCATGCTCGATGGCCATACCTATGGCCACCGCGCGGCTGAGGTCGAGTCGCTGCTGCTTACCGGCACCCCCGCCGGCAAGGTGCCGGCATGACGCCGCTGTCGATCGTCATTCTCGGCCTGAGCATCACGTCTTCCTGGGGCAACGGCCATGCCACGACCTATCGGGCGCTGGTCCGGGCGCTGGCCGGCCGGGGGCACGACGTGCTTTTCCTGGAGGCCGACCGCCCCTGGTACGCGGAGAACCGCGATTTGCCCAACCCGCCGTTCGGCCGGACCGCCCTTTACGGATCGCTGGACGATCTCCGCGACCGTTTCGAACAGGAGGTCCGGCACGCGGATCTGGTGATCGTCGGATCCTATGTGCCTGACGGAGTGGAGGTCGGCCGCTGGGCGATCGCAACGGCCCAGGGTTTGACGGCCTTCTACGACATCGATACCCCCGTGACGCTCGCCAAGCTGGAGCGGGGCGACGCCGAATACCTCAGTCCCGACCTGATCCCGCGATACGACATATACCT
>NZ_JCACHA010001135.1:0-5186 GCF_059503625.1 Skermanella sp. | reverse complement strand
GGTTCAGGACTATCTTTGATGCCCCTGATCAGCATCCGGAACATCACCAAGAAGTATCATACCTTCGACAGCGACTGGCATCGCTTCCTGGAGGCGATCACCAACGGCAAGATCAGGCGCCGGCACGAGCACTGGATCCTGAAGGGGATCTCGCTGGATGCCGAACCGGGCGAGTCGATCGGCATCATCGGCTACAACGGCGCCGGCAAGAGCACGCTGCTGAAGATCGTGCTGGGCGTCTCGACCCCGGATACCGGCACCGTCTCGATCAACGGCCGGGTCGCCGGACTGCTGGAACTGGGCGTGGGATTCCATCCGGAGTTCACCGGACGCGAGAACGCGGTGATCAGCTGCCAGCTCCTGGGGCTGGCGCCGGAGGAAATCCCGCCGCTGGTCGAGGAGATCAAGCAATTCTCCGAGCTGGGCGAATATTTCGACGAGCCGATGCGGACGTATTCGACCGGCATGGCGATGCGCCTCGCTTTCAGTTCGTCCACCGTGGTGCGGCCCGAGATCCTGGTGGTGGACGAGGCGCTGGCGGTCGGCGACGCTTATTTCCAGCACAAGTCGATGGCCCGCATCCGCCGCTTCCGCGAAGCCGGGACGACCCTGTTCCTGGTTTCCCACGATCCGACCGCGATCAAGAACCTGTGCGACCGCGCCATCATCCTCGAGGACGGGGTGATGATCCGCGACGGCCGGCCCGACGAGGTGCTGGACTACTATCAGGCGATGGTCAACCGCCGGAAGAAGGACGAGGAGATCCGGCAGTTCCAGGGCGACGGCGTCGTCGTCACCCGGAGCGGCGACGCCCGGATGGAAATCTCCGCCATCCAGGTGCTCGACATGGACGGCAGGCCGGGCCGCGTCTTCAAGACGGGTGAAACGGCGCGCATCCGGCAGACCATCACCTGCAACGACCCCGATGTCCGGCCCAATGTCGGCATCATGATCCGCGACCGGCTGGGCAACCACATCTACGGCACCAATACCCACTTGAAGAAAGTGACGATAAGCGACCGCTTCGAGAAAGGCGCCCAGTTCCATGTCGATTTCGACGTCGAGCTCCGGCTGGGCGGCGGGTCGTACAACGTCTCGGTCGCGGTCGTGGACGACGCCCTGCACAGCAGCCACCTGGACTGGATCGATCAGGCCGTCGTGTTCCAGGTGATGCCCGACGGGGTGCCCGACTTCGCGGGCCTGACGCCGCTGCCGGCGCGTCTTTCATATGGCCTCGGGCCGGGGACCGTCCAGGACCCGGAACAGGAACGCGCCGGAATGACGATTTCGAGCGACGCCTGAAGCGCCCTCGTATCGGGCGCCGCCCCGGTCCATCCAGATACCGAGTCCCCCAGATGCCGAGCCATCTAGCACCGAGTCACCCAGGCACCGAGTCGCGATGACCTTCATATCCTACGCCCAGAACTACGAAGACATCATGCTGTACCGCGCGCTGCGCGATGTCGAGGAGGGCTTTTACGTCGATGTCGGGGCCAACAGCCCGGACGAGCATTCGGTGACCAAGGCCTTCTATGAGCGGGGGTGGCGCGGCATCAATATCGAGCCGGTCATGGAGTTCCACCAGCAACTGCTGGCGGCGCGGCCGAACGACATCAACCTGCCGGTCGCGATATCGGACAAGACGGGCTTCATCGATTTCCACGACGTCAAGGGAACGGGGCTTTCCACGATCAGCCCGAAGATCGCCGAGAACCACCGCGCCTCGGGCTACGAGGTCGTCAAGCGCCGGGTCGCGGTCGAGACGCTGGACGAGGTGTTCAGGAAATACGTCACCGGCGACGTCCATTTCCTGAAGATCGACGTCGAGGGTCTGGAAGACGCCGTCCTGCGCGGCGTCTCGCTGACGGATGTCCGTCCCTGGATCGTCGTGGTGGAGGCGACGGCCGTCCTGAGCGAGGTCCAGACCCATGAGACATGGGACCACCTGCTGACCGACCGCGACTATTCCTTCGTCTATTTCGACGGGCTCAACCGCTTCTACGTCGCGAAGGAGCATCCGGAGCTGATGCCGTCCTTCCGCAGCGCTCCCAACGTGTTCGACGACTGGATGCGGGTCGGCGACCGGCAGGCGCATGACCGGGCGAACATCCTCACGGCCAGGCTGGCGGAGGAACAGGAGGCCCACAGGGTCGATCTGGAGGCCCGCAAGGCCGAGCTTGATGCCGTCAGGGCGGAAGCCGAGGCCTGGAAGGCCAAGGCGCAATCCCTGGAAGTCAGCGAGGAGGAGCAGCGCCGCCGTCAAGAGGACCTGCAGGCGCGGCAGTCCGAACTGAAGGCCCAGCTGGCCGGTTTCGAAGGGCAGACGGCCGAGCTGATGAGGGCGATGGAGGAAGCCGCCGAGCTGCGGACGGCGATATCCGTCCTGCGCGACGAGTTCCGCGAATGGGCGGGATTCAAGGAGAAGTCGGCCGAGCGGGAGGCTTGGTTCGCCGAGCGCGAAGCGCAGCTGGGGGCACAGGTCGCTGCGGCCGCCGGCGAAGCCACGGCGCTGCGCCACCGGATCGCCGAGCTGGAATATGCGGCCTCGGTGGCGAAGCTCAACCTGGACTCCATGTTCGCCAGCACGTCCTGGCGTCTCACGGCGCCGGTCCGGGCGGTCAATACGGCCGTCACGTCGAGCGCCCGGGCACTTGGTGGCAGCCTTGGGGGTGGCGGCCTTGGGGGAGTGGCCAAGCAGCCGGAAGAGTCGCTGATCCGGCGCGCCGCCCACTGGTCGGCGCGGCAACCCATGCTGAAGCGCGCCGCCGTCGCCGTCCTGGTGAGAAGCCCGGCGCTGGAACGCAGGGTGCGCGCCATCGTGGCGCCGCCTCCCGGCGTGCCGCCGACGGCGGTCGCCCATATTCCGCAGCCCCGGCAGATCGAGAATACCGGCCCCGCAATCACGTCGCGGAACCCGACGCCGGCCGAGGCCATCGTCGAAACCGCCTTTCAGCGCGCCCTGGCGCGCGCGCGCTGACAAGGAGAGCCTTCATGCGTATCGTCCTGGACATGCAGTCCCGCCAGTCACCGAGCCGCGTCCGCGGCATCGGGCGCTATTCCCTGGCCCTTGCCCGCAATCTGGCGAAGCTTGCCACCGGTCACGAAGTCATCGTCGCCGTCAACGGGGCGCTTGCCGAAACGGTCGATTCCGTCCGCGCCGATTTCGACGGGCTGGTGCCTGCCGAGCGGATCGTCACGTGGTCGCAGCCGGGCAATGTCGGTTTCGTCACCGGCGACAGCCGCTGGCGCGCCCGTGCCGCCGAGCGCCTGCGCGAGCGGTTCCTGGAGTCGCTGCGGCCCGACATCGTGCATGTGACCAGCCTGTTCGAGGGGCTGGGCGACGACATCAGCACGTCCATCGGCGAGGTTTCCACCGATATCGCGACGGCGGTCACGCTGTACGACCTGATCCCGATGGTCCGGCGGGACGTCTATCTCGCCAACCCCGCCGTCGCCGACTGGTACGAGCGCAAGCTGGCGTCGCTGCGGCGGGCGGATCTGTGGCTGGCGATCTCCGACCACACGAGGCGGGAAGGGATCGAGCTGCTGGGACTGCCGGAGGACCGGGTGCGGTCGATCTCCTCGGCGGTCGACCCGATGTTCCGCCCGGTCAAGCCGGTGGACGAAGCGGCGCTCCGGCGGCGCTACGGCCTGGACAAGCCGTTCATCCTGTATACCGCGACGATCGAGCCCCATAAGAACGTCGACGGGCTGTTCGCCGCCTTCGCCAAGCTTCCGGCGGATCTGCGCCGCGGCCACAAGCTCGCCATCGTCTGCCGGATCGACGATCACAACCTGGCGCGGCTGCGGGCGGCGGCCGGACGCGCCGGTCTTCGCACCGACGACTACGTGATCACCGGCTACGTCCCGGACGAAGACCTGCTGGAACTCTACGCGATCTGCCGGCTCTTCGTCTTCCCGTCGCTGCACGAAGGGTTCGGACTGCCGGCGCTGGAGGCGATGGCCTGCGGCGCCCCGGTAATCGCGTCCAACTCCACCAGCCTGCCGGAAGTGATCGGCCGCGACGACGCGCTGTTCGATCCGGAGTCGCCGGACGCGATATCCCGCGCCATGGCGCGGGTGCTCGGGGACGAGGGGTTGCGGGACGACCTTGGCAGGCACGGGCTTGCCCAGGCCAAGCTGTTCAGCTGGGAGAACACGGCCCGCAAGACGCTGGACGCCTTCGAGGAACTGCACGACCGGCGGCTGGCCGAGGGAAGCCGGAGCGTGCGGGTCTCATGGCAGAGGCGGCCGCGGCTGGCCTTCGTGGGACCGCTGAAGCCGGCCGCCGGCCGCTTTTCGGAGCACGCGTCCGCCGTTTTGCCGGAACTGGCCCGGTACTACGACATCGAATGCATCGTGCGGCAGGACACGGTGGAGGACGGGTTCGCACGGTCCAACCTGCCGATCCGGCCGGCGGAGTGGTTCGCGGACAACGGCGCGCATTACGACCGCGTGGTCTATCAGCTGGGGAACGACGCCGACCTGCTCTCCTGGGTGCCCGACCTGCTGCGGCGCTGGCCCGGTACGGTCGCCCTGCACGACAGCCACCTAGGCGCCGCACTCTCGCGCCTGCCGGCAACGGACGACCGGCCGGAGCCCTGGACTGCGGAGCTTTACCGGTCCCACGGCTGGACCGCCGTGGTGGATCGCCTGCGCGCGAAAGACTCCGGCGAGATCGTGGCGAAGTATCCGTGCGACGGTTCGATCGCGGAATACGCTGCCGGCGTCATCCCTCTTCATGAGCACGAGGATCTGGCCCCGTCCCGCATCGCCGAGCTGTACCGCGACGCCCTGGAAGACCATGCCGAGAACTCCCGTCTGGCGCGGCTGGACCGGCTGACCGACGATATCCTGGCGATCGCGACGACGGATCGCCCGGCACCGGCGGATTGGGAACAGGTGCTGGCCTGCGCCGCCGAGAACCTGCCTGCGGCGGCGGAAACCCGCCAGTTCCTGATCGACGTATCGGAGCTCGTGCAGCGCGATGCCGGGACCGGCATCCAGCGGGTGACCAAGAACATCGCGATCAAGCTGCTGGAGAAACCGCCGGCCGGGTTCCGGGTCGAACCGGTGTACGACGACGGCACAGGCGTCTTCCGGTATGCCCGTGCCCTGACGGCGAAGCTGATCGGGTATTCGGGGCCGGCTTTCCAGGACGACCTGATCGACACGCGGCCCGGGGA
>NZ_JCACHA010001134.1:0-5186 GCF_059503625.1 Skermanella sp. | reverse complement strand
AGAACTGTCCACTCCGCCTATGACGATGGAAAAAATGACCACAATATCAAGCTCTGAGGTAACTCCCCAGGTACCCGGTTGACAGTCATGCGGTACGGAGGCACCCGGCGGGTTCTGTCAGCTTTCGGGACAAGTTGCGTAACGGACAAGCATCTGGCTATCAGAAGCTGTATCATGCGGCGGAGATCAGGTCCCGCAGCGCGGCCACGCGCTGCACATGAATGGACCGGCGGCGGGCGAGGGAGACGTTCTGGTTGATGTAGCTGGTCGGACGTAGGAAGTTGCGGACTTCGTTGAAGGCGCGGCAGAAGCGATGAGCCGCATCGAAATTTTTGCACCCGCGCATCGACCGGTAGCGTCCTTTTATTCCCCGGTGATTCCGTTCGATTACGTTGTTTTTATACTGACTGGTGCGATGGTCGACGTCGGTGCCGAGTTCGTGGGATAGCTGGTGTGGCCATCGGTTGTGACCTGCTCGGGCTCGGGCTCGACCTCGGTGACGGATCTGGCGGAGCGGAGGAATTCCTTGGCGGCGGCCATATCGCGAGTTTCACTGAGATAGACGTCGACCAGATTGCCGTCGCGGTCGATTGCGCGGTAGAGATAGCACCATGCACCGGCGACTTTGAGGTAGGTCTCGTCGACATGCCAGCATCGGCCGGCTTTGCCACCCCGGCGCTTGCGCAGGCCTTCGGCCAGCAGCGGCGCCAGCTTGGCTTCCCAGTCGCGCACCGCCTCGTGGGTGAACACGATGCCTCAGATCAGAAACATTTACTGCCTTCGGCATTAGCTAAAGCTCCGGCCAAGTCGCGCAGGCTCAGCTTGTAGCGCAATCTCCAGAAGACCACGAGAAACACGATGTCGGTCGGGACTTGGACCCGGTTGAGCGCCGTGCCGGTTCGCTCGTTGAACCGCCGCCCGCAATCGCGGCACCGGAAGCGACGGAAACCATGAACCGTCCGCTCCTCCCGCTTGGTGGTCGACGACGAGTGGCAGTGTGGGCAGTTCATGATGGCTCTCTTGATCCTTTAAAATCGGACCGGCAACCTATCCACTGATGGCGCTTTCGGCAAGCTGCCCCGAGATCTGACAGAACCCAACATCCTCTCACACCCCGCGCCGACGATCCTTCTCTTAAGGATAGCGTAGCTTCTTCGAGAAAGTTATCCCTTAGAATTCATCTTTAGTGTGCGTTGGTTCACACATTTCAATCAGCATAGGTGTCAACAATCAACAATGCTGCGGAAAACTAATGATTAGGCATTCAGCCTATTGGCTCCGCCGCTGCGGAACGTTTTCTTGGCAAAGTTTCGCAAACCTTTCTCCTGACTGAGAGCAATATCATGAAACGGAAAATCGATTCCATGCCGGAGCAGATCCAGCAGCTTGAGGCTCCGGTGAGCTTGACGCCGGATCAGATCGCGGAAGCCGTGGGTGGCGCGGCGGTCGGCGCTGTTTCTTCTTTCAGAATCGAAGATCTGATCATATGCGGCGGCCCCTTCCTCAATCCAAGTTTCGGCCTGGAGCCGGTCGGCATCTAAGTCTCGTCGAATAGGCGCCAGTCGCCATATCGCACCGGCTGGCGCCTACCTTCGCCGGCAAGAGTATCCAGATCGGCAGCATGGAACAGGAGTGTCGACATGACGGCTTCTGATAAAAAACCGCCCGTTATTCAGTGCCCGAGCGCTCAACCGACTAATCCGGGGGCCGTCGTCTTCGGCGTTGTGACCGGAACGACAGAGTCTCCCCGGATCGGTTACCTGACTGAAGCGCAGCCTGTCACGGAGTCGCTCCTGGCACTGGCCGGCCAAGCAAATCCAGGCCAGGTATTTCGCGCGGCATCCCCATGCGCGGGCGGTGGCTGCAAGCATTTCGACGGTACTGATTGCCGTCTTGCTACGAGGATAGCCCAGTTTCTGGATCCGGTTGTCAACAGCCTCCCTGCTTGTGAAATCCGCCCGACCTGCCGCTGGTTCCGTCAGGAAGGCAGGGTCGCCTGCCTTCGATGCCCCCAAGTCGTTACCGAAGTCTGCACCACCGACGAATACAGGCGATGGATCGCGGATCCGGAAAGTGTCGCCGGCACATCCGATAAATCGGAAAACATTTCCTCAGGTCCCTAGCCGATCCATTTGAAGCTTCCCTCTGGGGTGAGATGATCCCGGAAATGGGTTCTTCCGTACTTTGCGTGGAAGCCGTGAGCGAGCCTGGGCAGGCATGCTGAGATCTTGGTACAGTTCCGTTGCTTCTTCGCCATAAGTGGCAGGGGTGCAGCCGCAGCGGCGTTTATCGGACCATTCTTTCCGTTCCCGATCCTCTTTGGCACCATCTGACGCCCCGCTATTGGGGATGCCGATGCGGTTAGAACCGCCTGAAACTACGAGCAGCGTGAGCCACTTCACGCAAAGATCCAAGATGGCCTTTTAACGGGCATTGCCTGGCTTCAGTCACAGGATGATATCATGCATGTCGAACAGGACGGCCCTCCCATCAGCGGCGGTGATCCCGAAAAAAGGACTGTCGCACTCGATGGAGAGGCGTTGGCCGAAGTCAGCGGCGGCGTTCCCGGCATCAGCGTCTGCCCAATTCCTCCTGTCCTCGTTGTCGGCGGCATTATTGATGGTGTCGTGACCGGCGTGAAAGACGCCGTCAACGCGGCTTTGACCGTCACCAAGATCTTCTGACGAAGATTGAACCATGACGGTGCTCCTCTTCCGCAAACAGGCTTTGGCGGCGGCGACATCCGAAACACCTGTGATGGCGCTGCCGCCGGCGCCAGTGTCCTGGCGGATACTGACCAGCTTCCTGGCGCTGATGGCGGCTATCAGTGTGGCGTTCGTGACCACAGCCGGTTATGCCCGAAAGGAAACCGCCGTGGGAGCTCTGGCGCCTGTCACCGGGGCGGTGCAGATCGTGCCAATACGGGCCGGGGTCGTAGCGGCCCTGCCTGTGAAGGAGGGCGACAGGGTCGAGGCTGGACAGATCCTGCTGACCCTCGACTCCCGACAGACCCTTGAGGATGGCGGCACCCTCGAAGCCTCGCTGACCGATGCTCTGGCCCGCCAGGCCAAGCTTCTGCGCGATCAGATCGCCGCCGAGGACCAGAAATCTACGGCAGAGGACGCGCGGCTTGCATCCCTGATAAAGGGCACCGAGTCTGAGCTTGTCGCCCTGCGGGCGGAACGGTCGCTTCAGGTCGAGCGCATCACTCTTGCATCCGAGCGACTGGAAACCCTGCGAGCGCTACGCAGAAGCGGCTATGTCGCTAAGACTGATTTGCGATCGCAGGAGGAGACTTGGCTGTCCCAGCGCCAGTCTCTGGTCGCACTCGACCGCCAGATCGCGGCATCCGAGGGAGATTTTGCTCAGGCGCGGAACCAGCGCGACCAGATCGCCCCCCAGACGGCGTCCAAGCTGGCGCAGCTCACCTCCTCGCTGGCCGATCTCGAGCAGCGGCAGGCGGAAGTCACGGCACGCGGGGAGCAGGTCGTGCGATCACCGGTTGCCGGGCGTGTCTCAGCCCTCCAGACCACTGTCGGTCGCACCGTCGATTCCAGCCGTTCGGTGATGACACTGATGCCGGAAGGATCGGAGCTGAGGGCCGAACTCTACGTCGCCAGCCGCGCCATCGGCTTCGTCGCCGAGGGGCAGCGGGTGAGACTGATGTATGACGCCTTTCCATTCCAGCGTTTCGGGGCCTATTCCGGCACCGTCGAGCGGGTGTCGGCGACGGTATTCACGCCAAACGACGCCACTGGTTCCGTGACGATCAAGGAACCGTCCTACCGCATCGTCGTGCGTCTCGAGCGGCAGGACGTGGATGCCTTCGGCCAGGCGGTTCCCCTGCAACCCGATATGACGGTCAAGGCGGATATCGTGCTGGAGGAACGCTCGGTTCTGGAATGGCTGCTGGAGCCGCTCTATAGCGCCAGGGGAAGAATGTGAACGCCACAAGCCATCTCCCGAACCTGCTCGGCGGCCCACGCCTGCCGGTGATCCTGCAGTCCGAAGCTGCCGAGTGCGGTCTTGCCTGCCTGGCTATGGTCGCCACGTATCACGGCCACGAGGTTGACCTCAACGCGCTACGCCGCAAGTTCTCAGTCTCGATGAAGGGCACGACGCTCAAGACCGTGCTGCACATGGCCCAGCGTTTGGGCATGGTCGGGCGCGGGTTGCGGCTGGAGCCGGACCAGCTGAAGAGCCTGTGCACTCCCTGCATCCTGCACTGGGACATGAAGCATTTTGTGGTGCTGAAGGAGGTGCGCGGCGACCGGGTGGTTATTCACGATCCGGGCCAGGGTGTGCGCCGCTATACCCTGGCGGAGGCGTCAAGCCACTTTACCGGGATCGCTCTGGAACTGACCCCGACAACGGCCTTCGAGAAGAAGAAGGACATCCAGAAGCTGCCGCTGACGTCCATGTGGGGCCGAGTGGCGGGCATGGGTCGCGCTCTGGGTCAAGCCCTGCTGCTGTCGATTGTACTGCAGATGTTCGTGATGGCGTCGCCTTTCTACATGCAGCTGACGATCGATGAGGCGGTGCTGAAAGGCGACTTAGGATTGATGGGAGCACTCGCGATCGGTTTTGGCCTGCTGATGCTGTTCAGAGTCGCCGCCGACTACGTGCGCTCCCACGTGCTGCTCTTCCTCGGCGGTGCGCTCAACTATCGGATGGGCGCCAACCTGTTCAATCACCTGATCCGGCTACCGCTCGATTGGTTCGAAAAGCGCCACGTCGGCGACTTGGTTTCCCGCTTTGGATCGACCGAGCCGATCCGCCGCCTGATTGCGGAAGGATTCGTCGCGGCCGTGGTCGATGGCCTGATGGCGGTGCTGACCCTGACAGTGATTTTCTTCTACAGCCCTACCCTGGCCGGAGTCGTCCTGGCGGCCCTTTGCCTCTACGCGGGCATGCGCTTCGCACTTTACCGCTCGCTGCGCCAGTGCGAGGAGGACGCCATCCATGCGATGGCGAGGGAGCAAACCTCCTTTATCGAGACGGCTCGCGCGATGCAGTCGATCAAGATCTTCGGCCGCGAGGTGGACCGGGTCGCCGTGTGGCAGAACCGCTATGCTGACTCGATCAGCCGCAAGGTGCGCCTCGGCCGGTTCAAGGTCGGGTTCAAGGCCGGCAATGATTTGATCTACGGCATTGAGAACGTTCTGGTGATATACCTGGGTGCCAGA
>NZ_JCACHA010001133.1:1387-5199 GCF_059503625.1 Skermanella sp. | reverse complement strand
CCGAACGACACTGCTGCGAGGAAGCGGAGAAGGCGCATGCTTGCCGTTGAGTTGTTGCAGGCCGGGCATCAGCCCGGACCTTCTCCATGATATGTGCAGGCCCATTCGGTAGCAAGAGTTCCGCGGATATACCGGCGTCTGCCGGTTTGGGTAAAAAACCGTTGACCCTCCAACCGCTGGAAGGCCGAGCCTGAGCCAAGCGGGCGGCGGCCCGAATGAAGGACTTTCAGCCGAGGCCGCCGATGTCAGGCATTCGATAAGGAGCGGAAATGACCGGCTTGCATCGAGGACATGCGCATCATGGCCATCGGCATGCAGGGAACGGGGATCGGCCGATGGTCAAGGACCCCGTTTGCGGCATGATGGTGAATCCCGACCGAACCGAACATCACGCACGGCACGACAACCGGACCTTCCACTTCTGCTCGGCCGGATGCCGCGGCAAGTTCGTCGCCGACCCCGAGCGCTACCTGAAGCCGGAAGCCGGACCGGCATCGCCGGAGGGAGCCGGGCATCCTGCGCCCCAGCCCGGAGTCATCTACACCTGCCCCATGCACCCCGAAATCCGCCAGGAAGGGCCGGGCGACTGTCCGATCTGCGGCATGGCGCTGGAGCCGGTCACGGCAGGCATCGAAAGCGGGCCCAATCCCGAACTCGCCGACATGACACGCCGGTTTTGGATCGGCTTGGTCCTGAGCGTGCCGCTTCTGGTGCTGGAAATGGGCAGTCACATCCCGGGGCTGGGCATCCACGATCTGGTGCCTCCCAGGGTGTCGGTCTGGATCCAGTTCCTGCTGGCGACGCCGGTGGTGCTGTGGGCAGGCTGGCCGCTGCTGGAGCGGGGATGGCGGTCGTTCCTGAACCGCAAGCTCAATATGTTCAGCCTGATCTCGCTGGGCGTCGGCGTCGCCTATCTGTTCAGTCTGGCCGCGACGTTCCTGCCCGGCATTTTCCCGCAAAGCTTCCGGGGAATGGACGGAGTGGTCGCCGTCTACTACGAGGCGGCGGCCGTGATCACGGTGCTGGTGCTGCTGGGGCAGGTGCTGGAGCTTCGGGCGCGCGAGCAGACGGGCGGCGCCATCCGGGCGCTGCTGAATCTGGCTCCCTAGACTGCGCGCCGCCTTCGTGCCGACGGCGAGGACGAGGAGGTGCCGCTCGAGGCCGTCCGTGCCGGAGACCGGCTGCGGGTCCGGCCCGGCGAGGGCGTGCCGGTCGATGGCGAGGTGCTGGAGGGGCGCAGCGCCGTGGACGAGTCCATGGTGACCGGCGAGTCCATGGCGGTCGCGAAGGAAGCCGGCTCCAAGGTGATCGGCGGCACGGTGAACCAGACGGGATCCCTGGTCATGCGCGCCGAAAAGGTCGGCTCCGACACCATGCTGTCGCGCATCGTGACCATGGTCGCCGAGGCCCAGCGCAGCCGGGCGCCGATCCAGCGGCTGGCGGACGTGGTGGCCGGATGGTTCGTTCCGGCCGTCATGATCGTGGCCGTCCTGGCTTTCATAGCGTGGGCGATCTGGGGACCCAGCCCCGCCTTCGCCTATGGGCTGATCGCGGCCGTGTCCGTCCTGATCATCGCCTGCCCCTGCGCGCTCGGCCTTGCCACGCCCATGTCGATCATGGTCGGCGTCGGCAAGGGAGCATCCGCCGGCGTGCTGATCAAGAATGCCGAGGCTCTGGAGCGGTTCGAGAAAGTGGACGCTCTGGTCGTCGACAAGACCGGCACGCTGACGGAGGGCAAGCCGCGGGTAACCGCCATGGTCGCCGCTCCCGGCATCGACGAGAGCTCCCTCCTGTCGCTCGCGGCCAGTCTGGAGCGGTCGAGCGAACACCCCCTGGCGGCGGCTATCGTCGCTTCCGCCAAGGACCGGGGCTTGGCCATGGACGAGGTCGCGGACTTCTCGTCCCTCACCGGCATGGGCGTGTCCGGCAGAGTCGGGGGCCGTTCGGTATCCCTCGGCAATGCGAGGATGATGCGGGAACAGGGCATCGCCCTAGGCGAGCTGGAAACGCGGGCCGACGACCTCAGGCGCGAGGGGGCCACGGCCCTTTATGCCGCGATCGACGGCAGGCCCGGCGGAATCATCGCCGTCGCCGACCCGATCAAGGCGAGCACTCAGCAGGCCCTCGAAACGCTGCGGGCCGACGGCATCCGGATCGTGATGCTGACCGGCGACAACCGGACGACCGCCGAGGCGGTGGCGCGCAGGCTGGGCATCGACGACGTCGAGGCCGAAGTCATGCCCGAGGACAAGAACCAGGTCGTCAAACGGCTGAAGGCGGAAGGCCGCGTGGTGGCGATGGCGGGAGACGGAGTGAACGATGCCCCTGCCCTGGCGGAGGCCGACATCGGCATCGCCATGGGTACCGGCACGGATGTCGCGATCCAGAGCGCCGGCGTCACCTTGGTAAAGGGCGATCTTGCCGGCATCGCGCGCGCGCGTGTCCTGAGCCGGGCGACGATGCGGAACATCCGGCAGAACCTCTTCCTTGCCTTCGTGTACAACGCGCTTGGCGTACCGGTCGCCGCCGGCGTCTTCTATCCGCTGTTCGGATGGACGCTGTCGCCGATCATCGCGGCCGCCGCAATGGCCCTGAGTTCGGTTTCGGTAGTCGGGAACGCGTTGCGCCTGCGGATGGTCAAGCTTTAGCCGGCGAGGCGGAGGCAGGCACCGGTTTGCCGGGGGCTGGCTGCGGAGGTTCGAACGGATGCGGCGCGTGGAGTCGTCGCGGAAATTCCGCGACAGGCACGCTATGCCGCAGCATAGCCCTAATCTTGGATTCCCGACGGCGTATGGGAGGGGCCTACCTCAACGTCGTAATTCCATGACGGCTAAACGACACCCACCCAGGTAGTAAATGGATCCCGTGACAGGGCTGAATTCGAGTATCGCGCATCCCCGGTGACTTCGCGGCCGGTCCATTCGGGTTTGTCAAAGGACTGGTCAGGTTTCCGAAGCTCGACCTCCGCGAGGATAAGCCCGGCATTGACCCCTTGGAACTCATCGATTTCCCAAAGCAAGCCGTCGTGCATCACCTTATGGCGGACTTTCTCTATCAGCGGATGGTGGCATAGTGAGGTGAGCATCTCTTCAGCGTGATCAACCGGAATCTGATACTCGTACTCGTCCCGCACGAGCCCGGCCGGTTGGCTTTTGATCGTCAGGAACGCAGCCGGCCCAGCCCGGCGCACCCGAATGGTTGGCGGATCACCACTCTGTTTCAGGTAACCTTGGCGGTATTGCTGACCTTCGGCGGTTCTCGGCCAGCCATTCAGGACCAGGAATTTCCGCTCGATCTCCAGGGGCATCGTCCCTCCAGAACTCAGTGTTATGCTCGAGGGCTTACAACACCGATCAGCTTCATTGGTCACGGTAGCGCCCAAGTAGTTATTCTGAGCGGGACCCGCAGGTACTCTCCGGCGTGGCGCCAACACCATGTGCTGTGCCTCAGCTTCAATGGTCTGCCCCAAGCTATAGCCGCTGTTTCGGTGAAACGGCCGTGGAAATGCAGGTGAACTGCTGAGCTGGAATTGGACCGGCCATTCGATCCCGCGCTTCCTGAGCGTCCGCCTAGTCATCCAACTGTGATGAACATTGTGGCAGAGAGCGTTCAAGGGGATCTACGGAGAGCGGCTTGCCTGAGAATTTTTAGCTTCTTCAAGGCAGTGACGCTGGAGCGGGTGAAGGGAATCGAACCCTCGTCGTAAGCTTGGGAAGCTTCTGCTCTACCATTGAGCTACACCCGCGACGCCCCTGTTTATAGGGCATCGGGAAGGGATGATCAAGCCGGTGCGTTGAGCACCCGGCGATCCG
>NZ_JCACHA010001133.1:0-1377 GCF_059503625.1 Skermanella sp. | reverse complement strand
CGGACGGCGTGGGGGCGACGGGCCAGCGGCCGAGCATTCCCGAGACGCCGCCGAGCGAGCCTTCGACCAGTTCCAGGGCCAGGAAGCGGTCGAGATCGACCGGGCCGGGGAGGCTCATGTTCAGGGTCAGGTCACGGGTGAAGCCGAACCGGCTGTAATACGGCGCGTCGCCGACCAGAACCACGCTGCGCCAGCCGGCGGCCGAGGCGCGGTTGAGGCTCTGCCGGATGAGCTGGGCGCCGAGGCCGCCGCTCCGCAGGCTGCTGTCCACGGCGATCGGACCGAGCAGGATCGTCGGCGTGACGCCGCCGATCAGGATCGGCCAGTAGCGGATGGTGCCGACGACAGCGTCGTCCTCGACCGCGACGAGCGACAGCTCTGATACGGGAGCGACGTTTTCGCGCAGGCGGTAGACGGTCTTGCCGGCCCGGTTGGGACCGAAGGAGTTGTCGAGCAGGGTATCGATGGCGGCGGCGTGGTGCGGCTGCTCAATCGTGATGTTCATCGAGGCTTGTTATCCCGGCGGCAAATAGTGTGCAGAAAGGCTGGAGCCGTGCCGCCGATGCCGGGAGGGAGAGGTTCAGGTCAGCCTGTCATCCCATGGGCATCAGCACGCGGCGTGAGGACTTCGACGCTTGCGGAGTGCAAGCGGACTGTCCTTCGTCGTCGTAGGGCGTGCTGGGGCGACATGGGGCGGTTGACCGAACAGTTTCAACGGACGCTGCATATAACACCGCACTCCTTCCGGTAAAAGCGTGTTTTTCGTCAGGGGACCCATGCACCGAAGCGATCAAACAATCGTGACCGTTGCGCCACATCCCTGACTTCAAGCACCCGGCGGAGTAGGTTGCTGGAAGCAGACGCCTTCCTCTTAGCTGAGAATCCTCAAGAAATCGTGAAACCATGAAGTCGGTCAGCCCTGAAATCGCGAGCGGCGGAGCGGCCCGGCAGCCGGCGGCGTCGGCTGCCGGCAGGCGGCGCCGGCGGTGGAGCGCGCTCGGGCTGGTGCCGCCGCTGACGCTGGCGCTGTTCCTGGGACCGATCGCGGGCGGGCTGATCGGCACCTGGGCTCCGGCCTTCGGCATCCTGCCGGCGCTGGGCGGGACGGAACCGTCGCTCGGTCCGTGGCAGGCGCTGCTGGCGGCTCCGGGGCTGGCGGGCGCCGTCCTGCTGTCGGCCGGCACCGGCCTGGGCGCTACGCTGCTGTCGGTCGGGATCGCGCTGTGGTTCTGCGCCGCGTGGCACGGCACGCGGGTCTTTTCCGGTTTGCGGCGGCTGCTGGCGCCGCTGCTGGCCCTGCCCCACGCCGCCTTCGCGATCGGTCTCGCTTTTCTGATGGCGCCCAGCGGATGGCTGGCCCGGCTGCTGTCGCCCTGG
>NZ_JCACHA010001132.1:0-5200 GCF_059503625.1 Skermanella sp. | reverse complement strand
TAGCTGATCATCTCCGGCACCTTCCAGATCATCTGGTTCAGGTCGCCTTCCTGGCGCAGCTCGTCGTCGCACTTCATCCAGACGCGGCCCTGGCTGGGGTGACCCAGCTCGGATGCCGGAATGATCTCCGTGCAGGGGGCGGACGCGTCGAACGCCTTGCCGATCTCCCACGGGCGGCCGAGCTTCTTGGCCTCGCCCTGAAGGTCGCGGCGGGTCATGTCGAGGCCGACGCCGTAGCCGTAGACATGGTCGAGCGCCTGATCGATCGGAATGTTCTTGCCGCCCTTGGCGAGCGCCACGACCAGTTCCAGCTCGAAATGGACGTCGTCGGAGCGGTCCGGGTACGGGAACTTGCCGTCGGTCACCAGATTGTCCGGGTTCTTCTGGAAGAAGAAGGGCGGTTCGCGGTTGGGATCGTAGCCCATCTCGATCGCGTGGGCGGCGAAATTACGGCCGATGCAGTAGATCCGGTGGACCGGGAAAAGAGCGTCGGAGCCGCGAATCGGCAGGCTGGGGATGGCTGCGGGTTCGAAGGCCCAGCGGCCGGTGTTTGAGGCACTCATTGACGGACTCCAGCGTAGTATTCGACACGTTTTTCAATGGCGCCGACGAGTTCGGACACCAGGATGGCGAAAGCGAAGACGAGAATGGTCAAAGCCCAGAACCGCTCCATCAGGAAATTGCGGGAATAAAGCTCGAACAACTCACCATAACCGATGACCGAGACGAGAAGCTGCCCGATCACCACTCCCTTCACACCGCGGATCATGCCCAGGCGGATGCCGGCGAGAATCTCCGGCAGGGCCGCCCAGAGCAGGATTTTCAAATAGACATCGCGCTGCGACGCCCCGAACGAACGGCTCATTTCGACCAGCGAGCCAGAGATGTGCTTGACGCCGGCCTGGGTGTCCAGGGCGATGATCCAGACCGCGAACAGGAAGACTGTCGCGACGATGGTCGCGTCCCCCAGCCCGAACAGGATCATCAGGATCGGCACCAGGGCCGACAGCGGCGCGCTGACGAACAGGTTGACCCACATGCCGAGCAGCCTGTCCGCCGCCCGGAACCGCCCCATCAGCACGCCGAGCGATACGCCGGCGACGATGGCCAGCGCCATCCCGGCGACGAAGCTTCGCAGCGTGACGACGGTTGCGGCCAGGAACTGCTGGGTCTGGACCAGCTCGACCATCGCGACGACGACCGAGGACAATGGCGGGATCAGGAACATCAGGTCCAACTGGCCGACGATCTCCCAGATCAGGCACCAGACCAGCAGCGAGGACATCATGGGCAGGCGGTAACCGAACAGCATCATGACGGCGTCTCCCCTTCCCCGCTCAATCGACGAACTGCTTCAGGCCGTCCCAAATATCCTCGACCGTGTCGAGATACCGGCGGTCGCGGCGGATTTCGTCGGGCGTGCCGTCGCGCGGGATGTCCGGCTCGATGATCCGCGACACCCGGCCCGGCCGGCGCGACAGCAGGACGATCCGGTCGGAAACGTAGACCGCCTCCTCGATGCTGTGGGTGACGAAGATGAAGGTCTTGCGCTGGACGCGGCGCAGGTGCAGCAGGTCCTCCTGGAACTTCCGTCTTGTCTGCTCATCGACGGCGGAGAACGGCTCGTCCATCAGCAGCACGTCGGCGTTGACCGCCAAGGCGCGGGCAAGGCCGACGCGCTGGCGCATGCCGCCGGATAGCTCGTGCGGGTAGCGTTCCTCGAACCCGGCAAGACCGACCTCGGCAATGTAGCGCCGCGCCGTCTCGTGGCGTTCAGCCTTTGGCGTGCCGCGCAGTTCCAGCCCGAAGGCGACGTTGCGGAGCACGGTCGCCCAGGGCATCAGCGCGAAGTCCTGGAACACGAAGGCCCGCTCCGGCCCCGGTCCGGTCACCGCCTTGCCCTTGACGAAGACCTGACCGGCGGACGGCTCCAGCAGGCCCGCGATCATCTTCAGCAGCGTGGTCTTGCCGCAGCCGCTAGGACCCAGCAGCGAGATCAGCTCGCCTTCGGGGAAATCGAGATCGATCTCCTTCAGCGCCTGGAAGCCGCCGTAGAATTTCGACAGGCCGCGGACTTCGACGATGTTGTCACGGATTGCTGGCATTGGGCGCTCGTGGATGCGTGGCAGGACGGCCGGCATCAGGCAACCTCCCTTTTCTCGGGTCGGAACAGGGTCAGCTCGACACGCTGCAAACCCCCTACGGTGACTGCGGAGAACACGATGATGGAAACGACTGTCGCGTACATCTCGGCGTAATTGGCGACCGAGCGGTGGTAGGTGATCAGGTCGCCGATGCCGGTCGGCGTGATCAGCAGCTCGGCCAGCACGATGCCGATGAAGCCTGCCGAGATGCCGAGCCGCAATCCGGCGAAGATCAGCGGGCTGGCGTCGGGAATGACGATCTTCGCGACCTGCTGCCAGCGCGTCCCCTGGAACGACCTGCACATGGCGACCAGCGACGGATTGACGTTGCGGACCGCCTTGTAGCAGTTCAGCACGATCACCGGCAGCGCCAGCACGCAGACCGCCAGCACCTTGGACGTCATGCCGATGCCGTAGACGAAGGTGATCAGCGGGATCAGTGCCGCCATGGGGGCCGCCTGCATCACGATGAAGACAGGGGCCGCCAGCCATTCCGCCATCGGCCGCAATCCCATCAGGACGCCGATAGAAACCCCCAGCACCGCCGAGATCGCGATGCCGATCACGAGCGGCTGGAGCGTCGTGGCATAGGCCCCGATCAGGCTGCCGTCCAGCACCATGCCGACGAAGGCCATGAAGGTCTGGGAGAACGGCGGCAGCGCATAGTTGATCGGGATCTGCCCCGCGATTTCCCAGGCGCCGGCGAACAGCCCAAGGGACAGCAGGCGCCACAGCAGGGTATGGTCCCTCGTGGCCGCCCATCTGATCCAGCCCGGCGCTTCATTGTTAGGGACGGAGATATGGGCCATTACTTGCGGCCGACTTTCTGCAAAGCCTGATCGAGCGGCCCGAGCGTCCAGAAGTCCTCGACCTTCAGGCTTGCCGGATCGCCCTGGATCTGGCCGGCGACGGTGTAGAACTCGAAGTCGTCGCGCGCCGCATCGCCGCCGCCGCCGTTCGCCGGGAACAGCCCGACCTCGACCGCGTCGGCATAGTAGGGCTTGATATCCTCGACCACCTCGGGCGGCAGGTCCGGCAGCAGGCTGTACTTGCTGCGGAATTCCGTGACCACGGCCGGATTGGCGTTGATCTCGCGGAAGGTGGTCAGCAGTTCCTCGGTCAGGATGTTGACTGCGTCCTTTTCCTTCTGGAGGAAATCGGTATTGGCGTAGAGCGCCTCGTCGCTGGCGTCGATGCCTTCGACAGGCAGCACCTTGAACTTGCCGGGCGCTTTGGTCTCCAGCAGCCTCCAGCCGGCCGAATCCACGATGGTCGCCTTGACGTTGCCCTGGAGCAGAGCGCCGGTCCGGACTTCCGATCCCGGAACGTAGCTGACCTGTCCGTATTTGATGCCGTTCTTCTTGGCGAGCAGGTTCATGATCGCCTCGGTGCCGGAACCGCGCGAATGGACCGCGATCTCCTGACCGTTCAGGTCGGACCAATCCTTGTAGAACTCGGTGTTGACCACGGGATAGAAGCGCAGCGTGCTCATCTGGTAGAAGATGCGGATGGGCGCCCGGACCTTCTGGAGCAGAGCGTAGGGTGTGCCGACGCCGACATCAGCCTGCCCGCCGACGACCGCCTGGGCGGCGATGTCTTCCGACTTCAGGTAGTTGATCTCGATCTCGACGCCGCGCTCCTTGGCGCGCTCCAGCGCCGTCAGGAAGCCCAAGGCTTCGACCGACGCGATATCGCCGAAGGCGACCCGGATCTTGCCGGCGGCGAAGGCATCGGACGCCCAGCCGCCGATCCCGGCGGAGAGCGCCAGTGCCGCCCCGAGATGGACCGCTTTGCGGGCAAACCTTGATGGAATTGGTAACTTCATCGCTTCCTCCCAGGAAGGCCGCCTGTCACCGGCATCGATGACGGCGGTGGTGTGAACTTCGCTCACCGGGTGGGTTGATCCCAACCATTCGTAACCAATGGTCCAATGGTAAACAGATTATTTAGAGGACGTCAAGCAATCCCCTTGCGTACTGTCAGCATTTTGAGCGATCATCTTCTGACCAATCAGAACATTGGTTGAGAGATCATGACGACTGACGGTGTCGATCCACAAGGCACACTCACCCAGCTTCGCGCCTTTCTGGCGCAGGCGCCGCTGTCGGTGGACAGCCGCCTTCCGCCGGAGCGCGAACTATGCCAGCAGCTCGGCGTCAGCCGGGGGGAGTTGAGGAAGGCGCTCGCGACCCTGGAGGCGGAAGGTCAGCTCTGGCGCCATGTCGGCAAGGGCACCTTCATCGGCGCCCGGCCGGCGGAGAGCCTTGCGGACCTTTCGACGGCGACCAGCCGGACCAATCCGGCCGAGGTGATGCAGACCCGCATCCTGATCGAGCCGGAAATCACGAGGCTCGCGGCACTGAACGCGACCGCCGCCGACATCGCCGAAATGCGGACCTGCATGGCGCGCTCACGCTCGGCCACGAGCTGGCGGCAGTATGAGTCATGGGACAACCGCCTGCACCGCTCCATCGCGGAGGCGACCCGCAACACCCTTCTGCTCGCCATGTTCGACACGCTGAATGCCGTGCGCCGCGCCGTGGTCTGGGGACGGTTGCGTGCCAACAGGACCCGTCCGGACCCCGACCACCACAGCTTCAAGGAGCACGAAGAGATCGTCGGCGCCATCGCCGACCGCGACATGAACGAGGCGGCGCAGGCCATGCGGCGCCATCTTCAGACGGTGGAACGGAAACTGCTGAACTACAGCCAATAGATCGCACTGGCCGGACTCTTTTTGCTTTTGCCGAAGCGCAGGCCGCGACTCATCGCCGGTCATGCTGTTGAGCCGCCACAGGAAAGCTTACAACCTGCGGAGGGCTCTTTACATGAACACTCGTTACTTCTCACTCGTGCTCGGCATTGTTTTCCTGCTAATCGGCATTGCCGGCTTCGTTCCAGGACTCCTGCACAGCCCTGAACACGCAGGCGATGTCGAGGTCACTCAGAACTTCGGGCGGCTGATGGGACTGTTCCCGGTCAATGCCCTGCACAACGTCGTTCATATCGTCTTCGGTATCTGGGGTATCGCAGCATATCGCAGCTATACCGGCGCG
>NZ_JCACHA010001131.1:0-5201 GCF_059503625.1 Skermanella sp. | reverse complement strand
CCGGCTTCACCGGTGCAATGGCCTTCAAGGACTTGATGCTTTCCTCGATGCTGCTTCCGGCCACGGTCCCGAGGATCACGATATCGGCGCAGGCTATTTCGCTGCCTTCAGCCTCGGTCGCTTCCTTGATGCCGCTATGGGAGCCAATGATCGTAAATGAATCGGGTGGAGCTATCTTGATCAGACGGGCACGGTCTGCGCTGTTCTCGTCGATGTGCAGAACTCTTATCATTCCGGTGCCATGCCTCGGGTTTTGAAATCTCTTGAAGGTCTTATCTACAGGCCTCGTTGCAGCCGCGAAGCTACCCCGATCCGGTACTGCTTGTAAGCCATCCGATCAGCTTAGTCCGGCCGATAGGACGGCATGGGAGTGCGTCGCACTGTATCCGCAATGCGCGGAATATTTTATATGCGGGATGTTTTAATCCGATTTCCCATGACCCCGGAGAGGGCAGGGTGCACGGGGTCCGGATATCAGGCCAGCATACCGTCCGCGACGCCGGTTATGAACACAGCCAGGATCATGTCGAGCAGGACGACGCCGGCGGCTGAACCGCCGTTTATGTCCAGCGTGGTCCGGGCGATGAACCACTGGTACATCAGCACCAGCGTCGTGACGGCGAGCACCAGCCCTTCGCCCAGGCCTTCGGGCAACAAGCCTGAGTCGGCGATCGCAACCACGGGCAGGTAGACACCCATCTGGATGACGGACGACCAGTTGTAGGCGCTGAGGAAATCGAAGTACCGCCCAGCCCGGTCGAGCAGCCCAGAGACGTGGAACATCACCAGCGGGAAGGCGGTCCAGCTTATGACATAGGCGAGGCCTTCGACCGTGACGAAGCGGAGCAGCGAGACTTCCGGCAGAACGTCCCACAGCCGCAGGACGACCAGAACAGCGTAGGCCGGCAGGACGATCAGGGCGGCATTGAACGAACGGATGGCGCCTTCCGGCGAGCGGTCGAGATAGCTGAGCCCCGTCTTGTCCAGCATCGCAAGCCGGTATGCGCCGAAGATCGAGTAGACCGTTTCCCGTGCCGTCAGCGTCATGCCCTGGGGCTCGCATTCTTGTGAGGGGCGCCATCGCGGCCGAAGAAGCCGTCGATGACGGCCTCGTAGACGTCGGTCAGCTTTTCCACGTCGGCCACGGCGACATGCTCGTCGACCTTGTGCATGGTCTGGCCGACTATGCCGAATTCCACTACCGGACAATGGTTCTTGATGAAGCGGGCATCGGACGTTCCGCCCGTGGTGCTGAGTTCCGGACGGTGCCCGGTCACGCGCTCGACCGCGCCGGAGACGAGATCGCTCAACTCGCCGGGCGGCGTCAGGAAAGATTCGCCGCTGACCCGGAAGCTCAGGTCATACCGGCCGCCGACGGCGTCGCAGGTCCGGCGTATCAAGTCCTTCAGCGTGTCGGACGTATGCTCGTCGTTGAACCGGATGTTGAAGCTGGCGGATCCCTTGGCCGGGATCACGTTGTCGGCCGGGTTGCCGGCATCGATCGTCGTGATCGCCAAGGTGGAGGGCTGGAAATGCTCGTTGCCCCGGTCCAGCGGTTCGGCGGTCAGGGCGGCCAGCATCCTGACCAGGCGGGGCAGGGGGTTGTCGGCCAGATGCGGGTAGGCGACATGGCCCTGGGTGCCGTGGACCGTCAGATATCCCGTGATGCTGCCGCGCCGTCCGACCTTGATCATCTCGCCGAGGTAATTGGGGTTGGTCGGCTCGCCCACGATGCAGGCGTCCAGCACCTCGCCCTTTTCCGCCAGCCAGTCCAGCACCTTGCGGGTGCCGTTGATGGCGGGGCCTTCCTCGTCGCCGGTGATCAGCAGGCTGATCGAGCCCGCCGGCGCACCCTTGGCCGCCAGCGTCCGTCCCGAAGCCGCGACGAAGGCGGCGATCGCGGCCTTCATGTCCGAGGCGCCCCGGCCGTAAAGCTTGCCGTCTTCGATCTTTCCCCCGAACGGGTCGGCAGCCCAGGCGGAAGGATCGCCCGGCGGCACGACATCGGTGTGGCCGGCGAAGCAGAGGTTGGGGCCGGAGGTGCCCAGCCTTGCGTACAGGTTGTCGATCGGCGGCGTGCCCTCGGCTTCGAAGGTCAGCCGGTGGCAGACGAAGCCCAGCGGCTCCAGCGTTCGGACCAGGACGTCGAGCGCCCCGGCATCGGCGGGAGTGACGCTCGGGCAGCGGACCAGCGCCTGGGTCAGCTCGACCGGATCGGCAACCTGCACGGAGGCCATCAGGCGCGCAGCAGTTCGTTGATCGAGGTCTTGGACCGGGTCCGCTCATCGACCTGCTTGACGATCACGGCGCAGTACAGGCTGGGGCCGGGGCTGCCGTCCGGCAGCGCCTTGCCGGGCATCGTGCCGGAAACGACGACGGAATAGGGCGGCACGCGGCCGTACAGGATCTCGCCGGTCTCGCGGTTCACGATCTTGGTGGAAGCGCCGAGATAGACGCCCATCGACAGGACGGAGCCGGTCTCGACCCGGACGCCTTCAGCCACCTCAGCGCGGGCGCCGATGAAGCAATTGTCCTCGATGATGACGGGGCCGGCCTGGAGCGGTTCCAGCACGCCGCCGATGCCGGCGCCGCCGGAGATGTGGCAGTTCTTCCCGATCTGGGCGCAGGACCCGACCGTGGTCCAGGTGTCGACCATGGTGCCGCTGTCGACATAGGCTCCGATGTTGACGAAGCTCGGCATCAGGACGACGCCGGGGGCGATATAGGCGGAGCGGCGGACCACGGCGTTGGGGACGGCGCGGAAGCCGGCTTCCCGGAAGCGGGCGTCGTCCCAGCCGGCGAACTTGGACGGCACCTTGTCGAACCACACCGACTGGCCCAGGACCGGATCGACCGGACCGCCGGGGATCGTCGTCATGTCGTTCAGGCGGAACGACAGCAGCACGGCCTTCTTGAGCCACTGGTTGACCTGCCAATCGTCGCCGTTGCGCTCCGCCACGCGGAAGCGGCCCTCGTCAAGACCGGCCAGTGCGGCTTCCACGGCATCGCGGACGGCGCCCTTGGTTCCGGTATTGAGCTGGTCGCGGTTTTCCCAGGCGGTTTCAATGGCATTCTGGAGATCGGTGGTCATGGCAGGTTCGGGTCCGGCTTCTAATGCGGTGACAGGAGCGATGGAACCGGAACATGGGTCACCGGCAATCCCACTGTCAACTGCCCACTGGTGACCGGGAAGACGGAGATATAGCTCAATCGGACGAATTCGCCGCCGAAGTCAGGTCGGCCAGCCAGGCAGTCAGATCGTCCACCGCATGGTCGATATGCTCGCCGGTGCCGACGCCGCCCCGGTCCGGGCGGGCGTAATCGATCTCCGACCTGACCCAGACCGTCGTCATGCCCAGTGCCGCCGCCGGGACCAGGTTGCGGGCGATGTCCTCGACCATGCACGCGCCATGGGGATCGATGCCGTGCAGGTCGATCAGATGGGCATAAGGACGCGGGTCGGGCTTGGGCACGTAGCCGGCGGCGACGATGTCGTAGATCACATCGAAATGCCGCGCGATGCCCAGCCGGTTCAGCACGTTGTCGGCATGCCGGCACGACCCGTTGGTGTAGATCACCTTGCGGCCGGGCAGCCGTTCCAGCGCCGTATCCAGCTCGGGGCTGGGGTTCACCGGCGTCATGTCGATATCGTGGACGTAGTCCATGAAGGCGATCGGATCGACGTCGTGCTCCGTCATCAGGCCGCGCAGCGTCGTGCCGTAATCGCGGAAATACTGCTTCTGCCGGCGCCGCGCCTCGTCCCAAGGCAGGTCGAAGCGCTCGCCGATGAACTCCGTCATCCGCTGGTCGATCTGGCTGAACAGGTTGCTGGCCGCCGGGTAGAGCGTATTGTCGAGATCGAAGATCCACACCTCGATCGACGAAAGCGGCGTGGGCCGGCGGGTATGGGTATCGGGCTGGGGCGTGCTGGGCTGGGTCATGGGGTGACAATGGCGCGGCGCAGGCGATCCGGCAAGTCTCTCCATCGCCGCTTTCGAAAGCGGGCATTGCGCCTCCATGGCGCCGCAATCATGTATTATCGTCAAGCTATTCAACTTATCACCGCTTCGGCGGTTTTGACGGATATGAGCGGAATGAAGACTGTGGCGGCGATGCGCAACGCGGCAATGGGCGTATTGATCCTGGCGGGGGCGGGCTTGAGCGCCGGGCTTCCCCACGGTGCCCCGGCCAGCGCACAGGTTGCGGCTGGTCAGGACGTGACGGCGGTAAGCGAAACCTTCATCGCGGCCCGGCAGGCATTGCTGGCGAAGGATGGCCGGAGCGTGCTGGAACTGCTGTCCAGGGACAGCATCGCCCGCGTTGAGCGGACGCGCAAGGCGGCGCTCAGCGGCGATATCACGGGATTGCCGCCGTCGGAAAAGTTCGGCGCCATGGGGCTTCAGCGCTTCCTGAAGCCGGCGGACCTGAAGCGGATGACTCCGGCGCAGATCGTCGAGTTCGGTCTCCAGAACAACTGGCTCGGCCCCAACGTCATCACCCAGGCGGGTATGGAGAAGGTATCGGTGCGCGGCGACCGCGCCAGCGGCACGCTGGTCGTGAACCGGCGCCCCGTCATGGTCCCGGCGGATTTCGTCCGCGAGGGCGGCGACTGGCGGGTCGACCTGACCCGCGCCATGGACCTGACCGACGCCATCGTGCGCGGCACCGCCATGGCGACCAAGCGGAGCGAGGACGCGGTCGTCCGCGACATCCTCGACCGCGCCATCCAGAACCAGGCGCCGCGTTGAGCGGCGCCGAGGCCGGGCGCATGCCCGGCCGTCATGCTTCCAGCAGTCGTGATGCGGCCACTCTCCCAAACCGCCATGCAGCCACTCTCAAATCGTCATGCCAAGACTTGATCTTGGCATCTCTTGGTAGAGGCGGGCGGGGAGACTTCAGCCCAGAGCTTCATCGCGTCAGTTAAGCCTTCGCCGGGAGATACCAAGATCAAGTCTTGGTATGACGAAAAATGTCATGACGAACAGCGGCATGACGGAATGCCGCACAATGGATTTTGGGAACGGAAGCTGCTACGCCCCGACGGCGTCCGGCTTACGTCCGGTCGCCCGTTCCCAATCTCCTACTCCCGCCCGATCAGGGTGCCGGCGCCGCCTTCGGTGAAGATTTCCAGCAGCAGGGCATGGGGGACGCGGCCGTCGAGGATGACGGCGGCGTCCACGCCCTGTTCCACCGCCGAGATG
>NZ_JCACHA010001130.1:0-5202 GCF_059503625.1 Skermanella sp. | reverse complement strand
CCGCCAGCCTGGAGCGCACCAGCGACAGCGGCAGATACTGGTCCAGCCGGGTTTCCCCGCCGATGTCGCCCATCGGCATGACCTCGATGAAGGTCAGGTCGAAGCCCTCGTCGCCGCACCAGGCAACCAGCCGGTCGAACTCGTCGTCGTTGACGCCCTTCAGCGCCACGCAGTTGATCTTGACGGCAAGGCCCGCTTCGCGCGCCGCCTTCAACCCGGCGAGCACCTTGTCGAGCTTGCCCCAGCGCGTGATCGCCTCGAACTTGTGCGGGTCGAGCGTGTCGATGCTGACATTGATGCGCCGGACCCCGGCGGCGTAAAGCTCGGTCGCGTAGCGCTCAAGCTGGCTGCCGTTGGTGGTCAGCGTCAGCTCCTTCAAGGCGCCGCTGTCCAGATGACGGCCGAGCGAGCGTATCAGGTTCATGATGCCTTTGCGGACCAGCGGCTCGCCGCCGGTCAGGCGGAGCTTGCTGACGCCGAGCCCGACGAAGGCGCTGCAGATGCGATCCAGTTCCTCCAGCGTCAGCACTTCCGCCTTGGGCAGGAAAGTCATATCCTCCGCCATGCAGTAGACGCAGCGGAAGTCGCAACGGTCCGTTACCGAAACGCGCAGGTAGCTGACGCTGCGGCCGAATGGATCGACGATGGGAGAGAGTTTCGGCAAGTCGGAATTAGTAGCGGTCGCTGTGCTGCTCATGGTGTCCTGTTTTCCTCTCCCCCGCATCGCGGCCCGCCTTTTCGTGGGCTTGACCATCCTTGGCTTCGTATCTTAGCAGGATAGATCATGGATGCCTGCAATTTCATCCTTGGAGGTCCCGCCGCAAGGGTGCATGACGTTTCCACATGGCGGGATTTTTGGAAAAGCGCCCTGAACGTCCAGGTTATGACCGTTCAAATTATGTCCGTTCAGATATAGCGATCGGAAAGCGGTCCGTAAACCAGCGCTCCGGTGTTCATTGGTCTAGGTCGATCGTGAATTGAGCCTTCCAGGGGGGCGGCTTGCGAGGATAAGGAGAAATTTGATGAGAAAGTTCCTGATCGGCATCGCAGTTGTCGTCGTGGTCCTTGTCGGTGCCGCGATAGCCGTTCCTTTCCTTGTTCCGGTCGAACAGTACAAGGGGCGAATCGAAGCCGAAGTGACGGAGCGCACCGGACGCGCCTTCCGCATCGAAGGGCCGGTCTCGCTGTCGCTGCTGCCCAAGCTGGCGGTCGAACTGAACCAGGTCTCCTTTGCCGGTCCGCCGGGCGCCCGGTCGGCCGAAATGGCGCGGCTGGGCAAGCTGGAACTCGAATTGAAGATCCTGCCGCTGCTGAGCGGCAAGGTCGAACTGGACAAGCTGGTCCTGCGGGAACCGCACATAGCGCTGGAGGTCGATGCCCAGGGCCATCCCAACTGGGTGCTGGAAAACCAGACTGCACAGGCTCCCGCCGAACCTGCTCCGGCTCCGTCGGAACCCTCCGGCCAGTCCGGCGATCGGCAGGCCGGCAGCCTGCCCGAACTCAGCTTCGGCGAGGTCGAGCTTGTCGACGGCAAAGTCAGCTACTTCGATGCGCGCAGCGGCGCCGCATACGAAGCAGATCGCGTCAACGTCGAAGTGCTGGCTCCCGATCTGGAGCGGTCGGCGGAAATCAAGGGCAAGCTGGTCTTCCGGGATCGTCCCGTCACGATCGACAGCCGCATCGACAATCCTCGCGGTCTGGTCGAAACCGGCGCTTCGAAGCTGGCCGCCGCCGTCGCGGGCGACCTGATCTCCGTCAGGTTCGATGGGGAACTGGCGAACGGGCAGGGCGGTCCGGGTGCCCGCGGCGCCTTGGATCTGGGCATGCCGGCGCTGCGCGAGCTGGTGACATGGGCAACCGGCGCCGATCCGGGCGCGCTGCCGATCCAGGACGCTTCGCTGACCGGAAGGCTGGAGGCGAACGGCCAGCGGGTGGATCTTACCGGCGGCACCTACAAGGCCGGCGACCTCGAGGCCACCGGCAATGTCGGGTTGGGGCTAGCCGGGCCGCGTCCCAAGATCGACGCCGTGCTCAGTCTGGCGCGCCTGCATCTGGACCAATATCTGAACAAGCCGGGTGGCGCCGGGGCACAGCCGGCGCAAGGCGCTCAGCAGCCCCCAGCCCAGCCGGCGGCGCCCAAGCCGCAGCAAGACGGCTGGAGCACCGAACCGATCGACCTCTCCGCGCTGCGCAAGCTCGATGCCGACATCAAGCTGGCTCTCGCCGGGCTGACCGTCAAAGGCGTCGATGTCGGGGCGTCCGACATAGCCGTGCTGCTGAACGACGGCAGGCTGAAGACCACGATGGGCGAAACGGCCCTGTTCGACGGTACGATCTCCGGTCAGGTGACTGCCGATGCCGCAGCGGCTGTCCCGGCGGTCGGCGTCGATTTCCGGATCAACGGCGTGCAGGCGGAGCCGGTGCTGACCCGTTTCGCGGAATTCGACAGGCTGGCGGGCACCGCCCGTGCCGTGGCGTCTCTCAAGGCTACCGGGGCGAGCCAGCGCGCCATGGTCGAGGCGCTGAACGGGCAGGGGTCCGTAACGTTCACCAATGGCGCCATCAAGGGCATCAATCTCGCCGCCATGGTGCGCAACGTCGGTGCGGCCTTCCAGGGGCAAGCCGTCGGCAACGAGCCGCAGCAGACCGACTTCGCCGAATTGGGCGGCACCTTTACGATCCAGAACGGCGTCGTCCGGAACAACGACCTGCGCCTTCTGGCGCCGCTGCTGCGCCTGGACGGCGCCGGCACGGTGTCGCTGCCGCCGAAGACGATCGACTACCGGCTTCAGCCGCGGCTGGCCGCGACCATCGAGGGACAGGGCGGCAAGCAGGATGTCCAGGGCCTTACCGTCCCGGTCCTGATCCGGGGCAGCCTGACCAGCCCGAGCTTCGCTCCCGACGTGGCCGGATTGGCGGAGGAACTGATCCGCAATCCCGATGCGGCCCGTCAGCAGCTTGAAGCCTTGAAAGGCAAAAAGCCGAAGGACGCGGTCAAGGGTTTGATCGAAGGACTGAGCGGCGGCGGCAACCAGGCTCCCAACCAGGGCGCCAGCGATCCGGCACAGCAATTGAAAGGGCTGTTCGGCCGCTGACTTTACCGTCGGCCCGACATCCGTCAGCTCATTATCGGAGAAGCGCTGTCAAATGATCGCCGCCTTGATGGCCCTCCTGGCCTGCCAGGTCGCGGGTGAACTCGTGGCCCGGCTGCTCGGGCTGCCGATCCCCGGACCCGTGATCGGCACCATCCTGATGTTCGCGCTGCTGCTGGCGCGGGGGAAGGTCCCCGGCGCTTTGCGGGATGTCTCGCGCGGGTTGCTGACCAATCTGTCGCTGCTGTTCGTTCCGGCGGGTGTCGGCATCGTCCAGCATCTCGACCGTATCCGGGGCGAGTGGGTCGGCATCCTTGCAGCCTTGGTCGGCAGCACCGTCCTGACGATGCTGGTCGCCGTCTTCGTGTTCCGCCTGGTGTCCCGCCTGAGCGGCGCCGACCGGGAGGATGCATGATCCCTATCCCCCATGTGATCGAAGACGTCTGGGTCTATCTCAGCACCACGCCGCTGCTGTGGCTGACCGCGACCCTCGCGGCCTTTCTGGCCGGCCAATGGCTGTTCGAGCGCTCGGGCCGCCGCCCGCTGGTCAACCCCGTCGCCGTCGCCGTGGTTCTGCTGATCGTGCTGCTGAAGGCGACCGGGACGACGTACCAGACCTATTTCGACGGCGCTCAGTTCGTCCACTTCCTGCTTGGGCCCGCAACGGTCGCGCTGGCGGTCCCGCTGCACCAGAACTTCGGGGCCGTCCGGCGCGCGGCGCTGCCGATGCTGGCGGCTTTGCTGGCCGGGTCCGTGACGGCGGTCGTTTCCGCCGTTGCGATAGCCCTGGCATTCGGCGTCAGTTCGGAAACGATGCGGTCGCTGGCGCCCAAATCGGTCACGACGCCGATCGCCATGGGCATCGCGGAGAAGATCGGCGGCATTCCTTCGTTGACGGCCGTCATGGTCATCATCACCGGCATCGTCGGCGCCATGACCGTCACGCCGCTGATGAACCTGCTGCGCGTCGGCGACTGGCGTGCGCGCGGCTTCGCCGCCGGTGTCGCGTCCCACGGGATCGGCACCGCCCGCGCTTTCCAGGTCAACGAGGTCGCGGGGACCTTCGCCGGGATCGCCATGGCCCTCAACGGCATCGCGACGGCGATCATGGCGCCGCTGCTGATAAGCCTGCTCGGCTAAGGCGAATTTTTGCTGCAGGCCCGCCCGTTTTGACGTCAAACTGAGGAGGCGAGGGTGCCGGGAAGGCACCGCTGGGAAAAGGGGGAGGGGGCCGCATGGACAATCCCGAAGGTCGGATCATGGCGCCTTCACCGGCGCCCCTGGTCGTCGTCCTCGATGGTGGTTTCGGCAGCTACGACGCGGAACGCAGGGTGCTGGAACCCCTGGGCGCGACGCTGGTCGAGCGTAGTTGCCGGGGCGACCGCGACTTGATCCATGCCGCCCTTCGCCCGGCCGACGCGGTCCTGGTCCGGGAATGCGCGCTGGACCGGACCGCCTTCGAGGCGATGGAGAAATGCCGCGTCGTCGTGCGCTACGGCGTCGCGCTGGACAACATAGACGTCGAGGCGGCGACGGCGCGTGGCATTCCCGTGGCCAATGTCCCCGAGTTCGGCATCGACGAGGTCAGCAACCATGCCCTGGGTCTTCTGCTGGCGGTTGCCCGGCGGATCCCCGCGCGCGACCGCGACGTGCGCGCCGGCCGCTGGAACGTTGCCCGGGCGGAACCGATGCACAGGCTTGCCGGCGGCACCCTGGGTCTGGTCGGCTACGGCCGCATCGGGGCGGCATTCCACCGCAAGGCCGCGGTCCTGGGCTTCGCCCGGACGCTGGTCCACGATCCTGTCCTGACGCAGGCGCCCGACGGCGCCGAATTGGCGCCGCTGGGACGGCTCTGCCTGGAGTCCGACGTGATCTCACTTCATGCCAGTCTCAGCATCTCCACCCGCCACCTGATCAGCCGTGCGCTGATTGGTCTCATGAAGCCCAGCGCGATTCTGATCAATACTGCGCGCGGCGGACTGGTGGACGAGGCGGCGCTGGTCGAGGCTCTGGCCGAGCGGCGGCTGTTCGGAGCCGGGCTGGATGTCTTCGAACGGGAACCGCCGGGAGCGGACAATCTGCTGATGACGGTGCCAGGCGTGGTCGTGAC
>NZ_JCACHA010001129.1:0-5207 GCF_059503625.1 Skermanella sp. | reverse complement strand
CCATCCCAGCCTCAACGAAAAAGCCCGCCGTCAGCTCCTGACCGACCTTGGCAACATGAAGGTGGTGGAAATAGCGTGATCGGGTTACGGATCAGGAATCGTCTCATTTGGAAAGTATCGCCATGGTACGCCGATAACGCGCCGCAAAGCGCCGGCCGATATCCATAGTGCTGTTGCATGTGTCATCGGTTTTGGTGATCTCGATTCGTCCATTGCGAACATCGACACGGACCTCATCACCACTTTGAAGATCGGCGGCGGCGAGCATGTCACATGAGAGGATCAGACCCGTGGATTTGCCGATTTTGGTTAGCTTGGTTGTGTGCATGACAATCTCACGTTTTGATCCGCATCATTACGTAACACCGTGAGCCTTGTAGGACGCTCTAGAGCGTCCTCACCAGTCAACATCGTTGGCCTTTGGTATTGTTACGTCAGTTTCTTCTCGTCATTTGAACTGGCGGGTTATGCGCCAGGATCGCATCGCGCAACTTGTAGAAGAGTTTTCGAGGAAGATAGCCGTAGGCGAACTTGCCCGGCATGCCGGGTATCTGTTCAAGATCATATCCAGGCCATTCGAACGCATTGATATCGTCCGTGACGATCCAGGATCTGCCTTCGTCCAAACCCAATGCGGACTTCAGTTTGGGAGGAATTTCCAGCGCTCGCTCGAGGCCTGGGTCGGTATGGGTGATTGGAGCTACCAGTACCCGCGTCGGTTCCCCTTGTTTTTCGTTACCGCAAGGACGATCACAGCGGGGCATGCCTTGGGGCTTTGTTCATGTCCCGCGTCACGGTCGGAACGCCAAAGATAAGAATACCGCATCACAAGGCCGGGCACGGGAACAGGTAAGGCTAAGGATCACTCATCCATCAAATGGTTGAGACCGTCGCTTTCCGAACCTGGTTCAGCCTTCCGCAGCGCCTCCCGGAATTCGTCCGGCAGTTCCCAAGGGTGATAGGCTTGTCGCGATGCACGGATGCGCTTCAGAAGTGCCGCGTCTTCCGCTGAAACATAGACGCCTGCGATCTTACCGTGGCTGGTGACCTCAATGGGTTCACAAGCGACCATTCGCTGGAAGGTACCGAAATTTCGGATGAATTCCGCAGCGGAAACCGTGGGCATCAACGCCTCCAAGCACGCTATGTGTATAACAAGCACGCTATGTGTATAATCTGTATATTATATATAACCTGCTTGTTCATCAAGTTTGAGCCCAACCCAATCGTGACATTACCGATAAGACTGACCAATGGTATTCCCAAAAGAAATCGGGGCGGTGGTTTTCACCACCGCCCCGGATCCAAAAGCTCCAGAACTCCCGGTCGCTAGACCGGCAGAACCTTAGAAGTTGACGCGGGTGCTGATCAGCCACACGTACTCGTCGGTGTCGCGCTTGACGGCGGTAGCGGCATTGGCCTTCAGTTCCTCGTCGACGAACATCAGGTCCGACTGAAGCAGCAGGCCGGGAGCCAGGGTGTACGCACCGCTGACGCCATAGACCTGATACTGTTCGGCATAGGTGCCGGGCGCGCGCTTGTAGCCTTCGGCGTCGGCATAGGTCAGGCCGACCGCGACCGGGCCGGTGGTGTAGCTGGCGCCGGCGTGCCAGGCGTGCTGATCGCCGCTGTCGGTGCGGGCCGGAACGTTGAAATCGTCGGCATCGACATAGCCGCCGCCGAACTTGAAGCCGGCATAACCGATCTGAGCGCCGACCTGCCAGGCGGAGAAGTTCTTCAGCGCCGTGGTGGCGGTCGTGCCCTTGCCGTTGCCGCTGGTGCCGGTGGCGCTGGCGGCGACGGTCACGCCGCTGAAGTCGCCGGTGTAGTTGATGCCGTATTCCAGGAAGTCGGAATAGCCGACGGCGTTCTTGGTGCCGATGACGCTCTGGCCTTCGTCACCGTTTTCCGGCGTGTAGCTGAAGCCGGCCTGGAAGCCGGAGAAGCGTGGGGTCAGGTACATGACCTTGGTCGCGTCGCTGCTATCCGGGTTCTTGATGATCGCGCCCCAGGGCTGGCGGCCCATCTCGACCGAGACGCCGTTGGCAACGCCGGTGTTGGTGATGAAGTCGGCGTAGTCGCCGTCGATGCCTTCCACGCCGACCAGCGGGGCGTAGATCGCCAGGGTGTCGGACGCGCCGTCGAAGTCGCCCAGCTCGACGCGGCCCCAGAAGCCAGCGATGTACACCGACGCCTCGTCGGTGGTCTCGTTGTTGTTGCTGGCGCCGTTGGCGCCGGTGCCGGTGGTCTGAAGCTCGATCTTGGTGCCGTACAGCAGGCCGTTGTCGGCCTTGCCGTCCGCCTTGACGACGATCTCGGCCTCAACCTGGAATTCGCGGTCGGTGCCGTTGACGAGGTTGTTGTCGTAGATCGCGCCGAAGAACTCGGTGTAGCCGCCCAGGGTGACGGTGATCTGAGCGTTGGCGGCGGACGAGAAACCGGCGAAAGCGGCCAGGGCGGTGGTGGCGAGGAGGATCTTCCTCATTGATTTTAACTCCCTCTGGAACTTTTGGATTATCCCTGTTGGGATATGCAATTGGGATTAATCCGTAAGTCCTGAGCTTGCAACGCTGGAGTCACTGCCACCGTGTAGAAGCATCCACAGTGTGGCGTTTTAAGCACATTTGCCGAAACGGCCTTGCAATGAGACCCGCAATGCAAAACGGCGGCATCCGGAGATGCCGCCGCTTCGCAACCCGCTGACCTGCCGGATTAGAAATCGAGACGCGTACCGACCACGAAGACATAGCCCTCGTTGCTGCCGGCGGTCGTGGCGCCGCGCGTGCCGGTCAGGTAATCGTCCTCGAACATGGTCAGCTCGGTTTCCAGGGTCAGGCCCGGCGCCAGGGCGTAGGTGGCGCCGACGCTGTAGGCCCGGTACTCGGTGCTGTAGCCGCCGTTCGACCCCGAATAGCCTTCGGCATCCAGGAAGCTGACGGCGATGGCGACCGGACCGGTGGTGACGCTGCCGCCGATATGCCAGGCCGTCTGGTCGTCGTCGATCGCGCCGAAGGCCGGCACCAGGAAGTCGTCGGCATCGACGTATCCGCCGCCGAGTACGAAGGGGCCGTAGGAAATCTGCGCGCCGAGGTTCCAGGCGGTGAAATCCTTCACGCCGCCGCCGGTGGTGCCGTCGGCCGTGGTCAGGGTCGCACCCGCCGACAGCCCGAAGCCCGAGAACTCGCCCGTGTAGTTGACGCCGAACTCGCTGAAATCCTTGTACGTGCTGGTGTTCTTCAACTGTACGACGCGCTGCGCCTCGTCGCCCGCTTCCGGCGTATAGCTGGCGCCACCCTGGAAGCCTGCGAAGCGCGGGGTCAGGTACATGATCTTGGTCGAGTCGCCGGAATTCGGGATATGCATGCCGAAGTTCGGCTGGCCGCCCGCGAAGTCGGTGTAATCGCCGTCGATCTGCTCGACGCCGACGACCGGCGCGTAAATCTTCAGGGTATCGGCGGCGCCGTCGAAATCGCCCAGTTCGAAACGGCCCCACTGGCCGCCGACATAGATCGACGCCTCGTCGGTGCCGACGCCGGTGCCGGGATTGGGCGTGCTGTTCTGAAGCTCGATCTTGACGCCGTACAGCAGGCCATTGTCGGCCTTGCCGTCCGCCTTGACGACGATTTCCGTCTCAAGCTCGAAATCGCGCGTGTTGCGGTTGGCGCCGAGCTGGTCGTTGAACAGGCCGGCGAAGAACTCGGTGTAGCCGCCGAGCGTGACGGTCATCTGTGCCTGAGCCTGCATGGCGAAAGTGCAAAGCACGGTGGCCGAAGCCGTGGCGAGAAGGATCTTGCGCATCTGTATCCCCTAATGGATTGGGCCATGCCGGCCGTTCGCCCTATTCTTGGGATTTAAGGGATATGCGAGGCAATCTCATTCTACCTCTTTCGATAGATCAGCCACATGGCGTAACAAATTTGCCACTTACGGATTAACCGCTCGGATGGGCTCCGCCGCCGGGAAAGGGGTGCCATTTTCCGTTCCCGTCGACCGATCGCTTGCGTTGGCGCTGGCCTATGGTCTATTTTCCGGCGCCTGAACCGCAGAAGATGTCAGATAAATGGCCCGTTTTCCGCTTACCTCCGCCCAGCTTGCCACCCGGCCGGCCGCATTCCGGCAGCCCGCATCCGGCCGTGCCCGGTCCGCCCTCCTGTGCGGCATGCTCGGCGCCACCCTGCTGCTCGGGGCCTGCGCCGGCGTCAAGCCGGAAGCCACGTTCCCCGATCCGGACGAGGACAAGCGGTACCGCTACGGCAGCATCCTGGGCGGCGAGGGCGGCTTCACCCTGCTCGGGCCGCGCCGGGCCGATGCGGAAGCGCAGAACACGCAGGGGATCGGCGTCAACAGCTATCTGTGGCGCGCCTCGCTCGACACGCTGGCCTTCATGCCGATCGTCTCGGCCGATCCCTTCGGCGGCGTGATCCTGACCGACTGGTATTCTCCGCCGGAAACCCCGAACGAGCGGTTCAAGGTCAACCTCTACATCCTCGACCGGCAGCTTCGCGCCGACGGCGTACGCGTCAGCGTCTTCCGCCAGCAGCGCGGCGGTGCAGGCGGCGGTACGGCTGCTTCGACCGGGGCGCAAGGCGCCGGCGACTGGCGCGACGCCGGCGTCAACACCGAGACGGCGAGCAAGCTGGAGGATACGATCCTGACGCGCGCCCGCCAGCTCCGGATCGCCCAGACTGCCGACAGCCGGTAATCTTCCAATATCGTTGCGATAGCCAATATTATTACGGTCAGTTGTCGCCCGCCCCCGGCATGGGGCATGCGGGGCGGGGTAAGGGATGCTTGATGTCGCGCTATAATTCCAAGGAAACCGAAGCTAAGTGGCAGGCGATCTGGGACGAGCGCGGTAGCTTCATCGCGACCGAGGACCCTGGGCGTCCCAAATACTACGTGCTGGAGATGTTCCCGTATCCGTCGGGACGCCTCCATGTCGGCCACGCCCGCAACTACGCGATCGGCGACATGGTCGCCCGCTACAAGCGGGCGCGCGGCTTCAACGTGCTGCACCCGATGGGCTGGGACGCCTTCGGCCTGCCGGCGGAGAACGCCGCCATCGCCAACAAGGTCCATCCCGCCGACTGGACCTATCAGAACATCGCGACCATGCGCGACCAGTTGAAGACGCTGGGTCTGGCGTACGACTGGACGCGCGAGATCGCGACCTGCGCGCCGGAATACTACCGGCACGAACAGAAGAT
>NZ_JCACHA010001128.1:0-5215 GCF_059503625.1 Skermanella sp. | reverse complement strand
CGAGGTGGCGCAGCGCCTTGACGATCAGGACGCCGTTGATGTCCGGCATCTGCATATCGATCACCATGGCGTCAAAACGCTGAAGCTTTGCCAGTCTCAGGGCTTCCAAGCCTTCGTTTACCGTTTCGACCTCGAACCCGGCGCGTGACAGCATCAGCGCGGTCACCATTCCGCTGGCTTTGCCGGGATCGGCCAGCAGGATGCGCTTCTTGACGGCGGAGGGCGGCGCCAGGGGCAGCGACAGGTCCAGCCTGAAGAGACTGCCCTTGTCCGGCTGGCTGTCTACCGTGAGGGTGCCGCCGAGCCGCTGGCTGAGCCGGTTGCAGATGGCGAGACCCAGCCCGCAGCCTTCATGAAGCCGGTTCAGCGACGAGTCGCACTGGGTGAATGCCTCGAACAGGCTTGAGTGGAACTCCGGGGCGATCCCGATCCCGGTATCGCGGACCGCCAGCGAGAAGCACGCCATGGCGCCGCTGTCGCGCATGTCCGGGCAAGAGCAGGTCGAGCTGCCGGGCGAGTACCTGGGGCAGGCGGTGAGCGACACCTCCACCGAACCGGCGGGCGTGAACTTGACCGCGTTCTCCAGCAATGTGCGGAGGATCTGCCGGATATGGTCGGGAGAGCCGGTAAGGCTGCGTGGCACTGCCGGATCGATCCGGCATTCGACCGACAGGTTCTTCGCGGCAGCCGCCGGAGCGATGACGGCGGCTTCGCGCTCGACCAGGTCATGCAGGTCGAAGGCGATGGGCTTGATGTCCGCTGTACCCGCGTCGAGGCTGGCGAGGTGAAGGATGGCTCCTACGACCCTGTTCAGATCGCGAGCCGAGTTGAGAGCCGTATTCACGAAAAGGTCCCGGTCCGCGTCGGCGCAGCCGGCCAGCAGATCGAGCGCACACAGGACCCCGTTCAAAGGCGTACGCAGTTCATGGTTTACCAGCGTCAGAAACGAGCTCTTGGCCTGCTCGACCCTGGCTGCTTCCGTCAAGGCCGCCTGGAGGACCGCCTCGTCGCGATACCGGGCCGTCACGTCGCGGAAAGTGACCGCGACGCCATCGTCGATCGGGGCGGCGGAATACTCGATCCAGGCATCCATGGCGGCGATGGCGCATCTGCGCACGGCCCCTGGCGCTTCGCAGGCTTCCATTGCCGCCGAGAGGGATTCGATCACGCCGTTTCGCCCCATATCCGCGAAGGTCGCCAGCAGGCTCTGGCCGATCAGAAGATCGGCCTTGAGGCCGAGGATGCGCTCGCCCGCCGGATTGATCCTGACCCAGACGAAATCCACGACCCGGCCGGCGGCGTTGCGCAGTGCGCTCAGCAGCGCTACACCGTCCTGCGATGAGTTCATGATTCCGGAGAGCGTAATCTCCAGCGAGGTATCAGGCGTCGCCTCCGGTCGCTGGCCGGTGCGGGAATTCTTGATCCGGATGCTGCCGGGTTGGCCGGCCGGAAATTGGATACGCGATGTGCGAGGCATCTTCCTGCTTTCGCCGACCTTAGTTGCAAAATGCGACGCAGCCTGCATAAGCCAATGTGTAGAACCTTATGCGACCGGTTTCCCGGCCATACTCAGCAAGGATCGGGCCAGAGCCGGATAATCCACACATGGTGAACAGCCACCGCCCGCGTGGCGGTCGAGCCGACCTTCAGGAGTTTGTTGGATGACGGAACGCGCTATTGGGCGGATAGCTGGGATTTGGCTGGTCCTGGCGGCACTCAACGGCGGGATCGCGGTGGCGACCGGCGCCTACGCCTCCCACGGACTTACCGATCAGCGGATGATCGAGCTGTTCAGGATCGCCGGGCAGTACCAGATGTGGCACGCACTGGCGCTGGCCGGGGTGGCATCGCTGGCAAGGCTGGACGGTGGCCGTCTCGGCTCGCCGCGGCTTCTCGCTTTCGCCGGCTGGGCTTTCCTGGCGGGCATCGTGCTGTTCTGCGGAGCGCTCTACCTGCTGGCCCTGCAAGGACCGAGCCCGCTGGGTGCGGTGGCGCCGGTCGGCGGACTGTCCTTCATGGCGGGGTGGGCGGCGCTGGTGGCGGTCGGCGTGCGCTGGACGGTCACGGACAGGCGCTGACCGTTCCCGTCTCGTCGGAAGGCTGAGTGAAGCTGGAAGCCTGCTCCCGCCTGACGGACCAGTGATCCTCCAGCGCCTTCATGACCATGGCGGCGGCGGCATTGTCGATCGAATAGAAGATGGTCTGTTTCTGCCGTCGGGTCGTGACCAGCCCGTCCCGGCGCAAGCGCGCCAGATGCTGGGACAGCGCCGACTGGCTGAGGTCGATGGCGATTTCCAGATCGCCGACCGACTTTTCCCCAGCCGCGAGATGGCAGAGGATCAACATGCGGCGTTCGTTGCCCATGGCCTTCAGCAACGTGCCTGCCTCTCGCGCTTTCGCCTGGAGATTGCCGGTGTCCATGGTGGGGATCTAGTTCTCCAGGTTCCCAAGCCGTCCGTCGACCTTTAGTATAGCGGCTACCAACATGTCGGTACACAGGCATTCTTGCGCCAAGGCGCATAGATTGTTCCGTAGTACCGTCCGGGAGCGAAACTTCATGACCGGAGAAAAGCGGATAATGACGATCCATACGCTCGATGCCCGGGACCTGACCTGTCCCTTGCCTGTCCTGCGGGCGCGGAAGGCGATCAAACACCTGGCGCCGGGCGACATCCTGGAAATCGCCGCGACCGATCCGGCGGCGGTCCGCGACTTCCCGGCCTTCTGCGAAGCGACGGGAAACGAGCTTGTTTGCGCGGAGCAGACGGGCGGCGTCTACACCTTCCGCATCCGCAAGGCCGGCCGGCCGGAGGCGGCGGGCTGACGCCAACGGGATCGACGCTTAACCGGTGATCTCCGGCATCTGACGTTCCTGATCGATTCCTCTTCGGTGTTGCAAGGTAGGGCGCGGTCGGACGGGGCGCGGCAAGATGGCGCTGTCGACCCTCTGGAATAGTTGCGGCGCGGCATACGGCAATAGCCGATAATCCCTTCAGCCACGCGGCGCATTCCCAGGATTGGTTTCCCGGGATGCCGGGCGGGGTAAGCCGTGACGGTGGTGCGATCCATCCGTCGCGCGGGGAAACGCTCAGAAAAAGAAGAAGCCGCATGTATACCTCCCTTTTCAGCCATCCCTCCTGCATCGAGCACGACACCGGCATCGGGCATCCGGAATGCCCGGAACGGCTCAAGGCCGTGCTGGCGGCACTCGAGGGTGAGGCCTTCCATTTCCTCGACCGCCGCGAAGCGCCGCGTGCCGAAGTCGAGCAACTGGCCCGCGTCCATCCCGTCGCGTATATCGAGCGGGTGCTGGCGTCGATCCCGGCCGACGGCCATGTCGAACTGGACAACGACACGATCCTGTCGCCCAGTTCCGGCGAGGCGGCGCTCCGGGCCGCCGGCGCCGTCTGCGCCGCCGTCGATGCCGTCATGTCGGGTGAAGCGCGCAACGCCTTCTGCGCCACGCGTCCGCCCGGCCACCATGCCGAAACCGCCAGGGCGATGGGCTTCTGCCTGTTCAACAACGTCGCCGTCGGCGCCGAACAGGCCCGCAAGGTCCATGGCATTTCCCGCGTCGCCGTCATCGATTTCGACGTCCATCACGGCAACGGCACCCAGGATATCTTCCAGAACGATCCAGGCCTGTTCTATGCCTCGATCCATCAGGCGCCGCTCTATCCCGGCACTGGGTTCGTGGAAGAGCGGGGTGTCGCCGACAACATCGTCAACGTACCCTTGCCGGCGATGTCGGGCAGTCCGGAATTCCGCCACGCGATGTCGTCGCGGATATTCCCGGCCCTGGAACACTTCCTGCCCGAATTGATCATGATTTCAGCCGGTTTCGACGCCCATAACCGCGACCCGCTGGCGAGCCTGCATCTGGTCGACGACGACTATGTCTGGGTCACCCGCAAGCTGGGAGAGTTCGCGCGGGAATATTGCGGCGCCAGGATCGTATCCACTTTGGAAGGGGGGTACGACATTCGCGCACTTGCCTCGAGTTGCGCGGCGCACGTACAGGAATTGATGGCGGCGTGATCCGGCCGGCCTCCGCAGCCGGGTGGGAGAACCACCCGTCTTTCCGGGGAGCCAAGCCGGACTTGCGGATAGGCCGGTGACCGCCCTAAAGTCACCGGGTACCCTGGTGACGGTAGGATGATGGCTGAACCCGCAATTCCCCCGGATGTCGCAGCATTGAGTTTCGAGGACGCCCTTGCCGAGCTGGAGCGCATCGTGCGCCAGCTTGAGGAGGGGCGTGCGAAGCTCGACGATGCGATTACGTCCTATGAGCGCGGCACGTCGCTGCGTCGCCACTGCGAGACCAAGCTGCGCGAAGCGCAGGCCAAGGTCGACCGCATTACCGTAGCCGCCGACGGTTCCATCGGCGCCGAACCCGTACGGATCGAATAGTGGCGAACGAACTGTCCTCCGCGATGGGTGCTGCGGCAGAGCTGGTCGAACAGGAAATCGACCACCTGCTGCCCATGTCCGACATTACCGAAGCCAAGCTGTTCGAGGCGATGCGCTATGCGTGCCTGGGCGGCGGCAAGCGTCTGCGGCCCTTTCTGGTGCTCAACAGCGCCGGTCTGTTCGGCGTAGCCAGGGACTGCGCCGTACGCGTGGCCGCCGCCGTCGAATTCGTCCACTGCTACTCGCTGGTCCACGACGACCTGCCTGCCATGGACAATTCCGATCTGCGCCGGGGCCGCCCGACGGTCCACCGCCAGTTCGACGAAGCGACGGCGATCCTGGCGGGCGACGCGCTGCTGACGCTGGCGTTCGAGGTGCTGGCCGATCCCGCAACCCACGAAGACCCCAAGGTCCGCTGCTCGCTGGTAGCGGCGCTGGCGAAGGCCGCCGGCATGCACGGCATGGTCGGCGGACAGATGCTCGACCTGATCGCCGAGCACGAGCAGTTCGACATGGGATCGACGACCCGGCTCCAGCGGCTGAAGACGGGCGAGATGATCGCGTTCTCGTGCTGCGCCGGCGCCGTTCTGGGCAAGGCGTCACAGCCCCAGGCACAAGCGCTGCACAACTATGCCCACGACCTGGGACTGGCGTTCCAGATCGCCGACGACCTGCTCGATATCGACGGCGATCCCGCCGTCACCGGCAAGCCGGTGCAGCAGGACGCGGCGGCGGGCAAGGCGACCTTCGTGTCCATCTTGGGCGTCGAACGGGCACGCGAGCAGGCGCGCCTGATCGCAGATCA
>NZ_JCACHA010001127.1:0-5227 GCF_059503625.1 Skermanella sp. | reverse complement strand
GCAGGCTCGGATTGTCGGGAAAGCGCCGGGCAAGACGCAGGGCCAGTGTCAGCTTTGGAACCATGATTGCTCCTCTGGACGGGGATCAGGCTGGATTCAGCCAGGGTGCGGGACCGATCCCCGATAGAGAGCAAGAGGCATGCCGGACCGGAGCCGTCACTTTCCGGATCAGCGTCCGTACGGATAGCAGCGCGTGTTGAACGACACCTTCAGGTGCCGCGCCAGAATCTCGAAATCCTCCGTGTATTCGGGAAACGGCGAGCGGTTGCCGCGCGCGACGCCGATGTCGATTCGTCTGGGTTGTGTCATCGCGGTGGAGACCGGATCGGCATTCCGGTTCCTAAGCGAGAAGAAACGCGCTTCGGCGAAGTCTCCCTTAGGCACCGACCGCCGGTCGGTGATGTGCTTGGCGAAGTACTTGGACACGGCGTGGTCCATGCGGAAGCTTTCCCAATCCGCGGTCGCCTGGTCGATCAACTCGACCCAATATCGACCGCCTACGGTCGAAAGAAACATCCCTCACCTTCCTGCTTTAGATATTCCCGCTTTAGTCGCCGGGTGTAATCACCCGCAGTATGCGGGTTAGGTGCGACATATCCCGTTCCTGAACGTTATTGGATCACAACGACTTCAGGAACTGAAAATGCAGGAAGCACGCCTCATCCGAGCGGCCAAGGCGCTTGGCGACATGCCACTTACCACTAAACACGAAATCGGTGAATTGGACCCGTTCACCTTGCGGACATATCTCGAGGAGATGCTCGTGGATGAAGCCAGTTCCAACGTCGATATCGATCAGGTGCTCCGGCAGATGGTCGAGATCGCATTGACGACCTATAACAGCGACGACTGAGCCCTTCCGGTTCTTCCGATCACAGGCTGAGATAGGCGCTGCGGATTTCCTCGTCCTCCCGAAGGGCCGCCATCGCACCCTCGTAGCGGATGCGGCCCTTCTCGATGACATAGGCCCGGTCGCTTACCAGCGCCGCGAAGTGAAGGTTTTGTTCCGACAGCACCACGGTCTGGCCCTCGGCCTTCAGCCCGACGATGGCATGGGCCATCATCTCGGTGATCCGGGGGGCCAGACCTTCCGAAGGTTCGTCCAGCAGGATCGCCGAAGGATTGCCCATCAGGGTTCGGGCGATCGTCAGCATCTGCTGCTCGCCGCCGCTCATGCGGCCTCCCGGGCGGTCCCGCATGTCGCCCAGGTTGGGGAACAGCGTGAACAGCCGCTCCGGCGTCCAATGCGGCGCTCCGGCCCGTGCGGGCTGGCGGCCGACTTCCAGGTTCTCCATGACGGTCAGGTCGGTGAAGATCCTTCTGTCTTCCGGGACGTAGCCGAGGCCCAGGCGCGCGATCTCGTGCGGCTGGCTGCGCGAGATGTCATGGCCGGCGAAGCGGACACGCCCGCTCCGGTCCGCGATCAGCCCCATGATCGACCGCATCGTGGTCGATTTGCCGGCGCCGTTGCGGCCCAGCAGGGCCACCACCTCGCCGCGCCGCGCTTCCAGCGTGACGTCGAACAGGATATGAGCCCGTCCGTAGAAGCTGTTCAACCCCTCGACGCTGAGGATGACCTCGCTCATCGGGGTGACCTTTCCGGTCCATGTCCGAACATGGCGCCGCTGCCCAGATAGACTTCCTGCACCTGGGCGTCGGCGCGCACCTCGGCGGGCGTCCCGGAAGCGATCAGCTCGCCCCGGTTCAGCACGATGATCCGATCCGCATGGCTGAAGACGACATCCATGTCGTGCTCGGTGAACAGGACGGCGATGTTCTTTTCCCGCACCAGTTCCGCCGTCAGGGCCATCAGCTCGATCCGCTCGCGCGGCGCCATTCCGGCGGTCGGCTCATCCATCAGCAGCAGGCGCGGTTCGCTCGCCAGCGCCATCGCCAGTTCGACCCGCTTCAAGTCGCCGTAAGCCAGCACGGCGCAGGGCCGGTCCGCCTGGGACGCCATGCCGACCCGCTCCAGCAGCGCCATACCCTCGGCGATATGCCGCCGCGCCGCCCGTCCCCAGAAGTCGAACAGCCGCCGGTGATGCGACAGCAGCACGGTCTGGATGTTCTCCAGCACCGTCATGGAGCCGAAGGTCGCCGTGATCTGGAAGGTGCGCCCGACGCCAAGCCGCCAGACATGGCGCGGCGATTTCCCGCGCAGGCTGGACCCGTTCAAAGTGATTTCTCCCGCATCGGGCGGGATCTGGCCGTTCAGCATGTTGAAGCAGGTGGTCTTGCCGGCGCCGTTCGGACCGACCAGCGCCAGCAGCTCACCCGCCGCGACCGAAAAACTCACTCCATCGACCGCATGGACGCCGCCGAAGGCCTTCGTCAGCCCCTTCACCTCGAGCACGGTCATGCGGCGCGCTCCCGCCGCCGGAACGCCCCGGCGATGCCCATCGGGAAGACCAGGACCAGCACGATGATCGAGACGCCCAGCAGCAGCCTCCAGTACTCCGTATGCCGGACCATTTCGGTGTTGAGCGTGTAGAAAACAACAGCTCCCACGACCGGCCCCGTCAAGGTCTGCACGCCCCCCAGCAGCACCATCACCAGCGCATCGACCGAGCGCGGTATCGCCATCAGGTTGGGGAACACGCTGCCCTTGGCATAGGCGTAGAGCCCGCCGCCCAGCCCCGCGAAGGTGCCCGCCAGGGTGAAGGCCAGCCACTGGACCCGGCGGACGTCTATGCCCACCGCATCGGCCCGCAAGGGCGAGTCCCGTCCGGCCCGCAGCGCGTAGCCGAACGGTGAAAAGATGATCCGGCGGAGCATCAGGACGCCTCCGGCGCAGAAGGCAAGCGTCAGGTAATAGAAGACCCAGCGGGGCGATGCCCAGCCGTCGGGCCAGACGCCCAGGATACCGTTGTCGCCCCCCGTCACGGCTTGCCACTGGAACGCCACCGACCAGGTGATCTGCGCGAAGGCCAGCGTCAGCATGGCAAGGTAGACGCCGGACAGGCGCACGCAGAACCAGCCGAACAGCAGCGCGCCGCCGGCGGCCAGCAGTGGCGCCGCCACCAGTCCCGGCAGCATGCCGGCCGCGAAGTGCTTCACCAGCAGCCCCGCGCCATAGGCTCCCAGCCCGAAATACGCGGCATGGCCGAACGAGATCATGCCGCCCGGACCCATGATGAAATGCAGGCTGGCGGCGAACAGCGTCAGGATCAGGATTTCGGTCAGGACCGTCAGTGCATAGTCGCCGGCCAATGCGGGAAGCAGCGCCAGGACCGCCAGCAGGGCCGCACCGGCCAGCCGCCCGGCCGGGGTCGCCGGCCTCAGCAGCGGCTCCTGCGCGTTCCCCGCCACGCGCGCCAGCGCCTGCGGACGGCCAAGCAGACCATGGGGCCGCACCACCAGCACGACCGCCATGAACAGGAACACGATGACCAGCGTGATCTGCGGGAAGATCAGGATGCCGAAGGCCTGAAGCTGGCCGATCAGCACCGCCGCCAGGAAGGCGCCGCCGACGCTGCCCATGCCGCCGACCACGACGACGACGAAGGCCTCCACGACGATGTTGATGTCCATGTGCAGGTTGACCGCCTCGCGCGGGATCTGCAAGGCGCCGCCCAGACCGGCCAGCAGGGAGCCCAGGAACAGGATCGAGGTGAACAGCCAGGTCTGGTTGATGCCAAGGGCGGCCGTCATCTCCCTGTCCTGCGTCGCGGCCCGTACCAGCGTCCCCCAGCGCGTCCGGTTGAACAGCAGCCAGAGCAGTCCCAGCACCAGCGGCCCAAGTGCTATCAGCAGCAGTTCGTATTTGGGAAAGGGACGTCCCAGGATGCGGACGACACCTTCCAGGCCGGGCGCCCGCGGTCCCAGCAGGTCTTCCGGTCCCCAGATCGCCAGCGCCGCATCCTGCACGATCAGCACGACGCCGAAGGTGGCCAGCAGTTGGAAAAGCTCCGGGCTTCGGTACAGCCGGCGCAGCACCAGCATTTCCAGTGCCACGCCGAGCAACCCTGTGGCAAAGGCGGCGATCGCGACGGCACCCCAGAAGCCGATGCCGCCGGCCCAGCGCTCCGCCAGCGTCACCGCGATATAGGCCCCGACCATGTAGAACGAGCCATGGGCGAAGTTGACGATACGGGTGACGCCGAAGATGATCGACAGGCCGGCGGCGACCAGGAACAGGGAAGATGCCTGGGCCAGTCCGCTCAGGCACTGCACGACATAGAAGCCCATCAGCCGGGTGACCCGCTGGAAAGCCGCCGCACGGAAACGGTCACTGCTGCGGACGGCGCTTCAGGACCACTTCGTCGGGCGGCAGGTAGTCGGCGCCGTCGGAATAGGTCCAGTCGGTCATCGCTCCCTTGCCGTCCTTCACCGCGATCCTGCCGACATAGGCGCCCATCGTCGCCTGATGATCGATGGCGCGGAACTCGATCCCGCCGAACGGGCTTTCGACCTTCAGCCCCTTGAAGGCGTCGGCGACCTTCTCTGAATCGGTCGAGCCTGCTTTTTCGACGGCGGCGGCGATGGCCTTGAAGGTCGTGTAGCCGACGATGGAACCCAGCCGGGGATAATCCTTGCATCGCGCCTGATAGGCATCCAGGAACGCCTTGTGCGCGGGGGTGTCGATCTGGTCCCACGGATAGCCCGTCACGATCCAGCCGTCCGGCGCCTCGCCCTTGAGCGGGTCCAGGTATTCCGGCTCGCCCGTCAGCAGGCTTACGACCGACACGCCGTCGAAGACCCCGCGCGTCGTGCCCTCGCGGACGAACTTGGCGAGATCGGGGCCGAAGGTAACGTTGAAGATGGCTTCCGGCTGGGATGCCGCCAGCGCCTGGGCGGTCGATCCGGCGTCGATCTTGCCTTGTGCCGGCCACTGTTCTCCGACGAATTCGACATCGGGCCGCTTCGCCTTCAGCAGCTGCTTGAACACCGCGACCGCCGACTGGCCGTATTCGTAGTTCGGCGCCACCGTGGCCCAGCGCTTGGCGGGCAGGGCCGCCGCCCGGTCGACCAGCATGGCGGCCTGCATATAGGTCGAGGGGCGCAGGCGGAAGGTGTAGCGGTTGCCCTTGTCCCAGGTGATGGCGTCGCTCAGCGGTTCGGCCGCGACGAAAACCTTCTTGCTGCGCAGCGCATAGTCGCTGACAGCGAGCCCGATATGGCTGAAATAGGTCCCGGCCAGGATATCGACCTTCTCGTTCGACACCAGTTCGTTGGCAACGCGGACCGCGTCGTCCGGCTTGCCGGCGTCGTCGCGCGAGATCACCTC
>NZ_JCACHA010001126.1:0-5238 GCF_059503625.1 Skermanella sp. | reverse complement strand
CTCACGACACACCATCGCGAAAATTTGGCGCGTCTTCAACTCAACATCCTCTTACCATTGAGGTCCGTTGTCGGAAACGGCCCGGCGGGAAAGCAGGTCGTCAAGGCTCTCGGCTTCGAAGATGGCGTCAGCCCACAAGTCGAGGTCGGTCGGTTGGGCGGCGAGGACAGTCGCTATCGCCGTTTCTGGTGGTGTGCCGTAGCGATGGCGCATCTGACGCATCAGCATTTCCGCCTTTCCTTCTGCTTTTCCTATTTTATAGGCAATGATTGTAGAGGCGAAGCAGGGCCGGGCCGATTTACCGTTCATCAGGAACGGCTTGTAAGCAAAGTCGTATTTCAAGGCGCGGAACCCGGCTGTGCTGGATGCGTTGCCTGCCCTGATATCACTCCCCGGTATGCATCCGCCTGCGGCACGATGGCCGCTACGGGAAATCACCGCACGAACTGGTCCACGAAGTCGCCGCCCAGACCGTTCTGCGCGTAGTGCCGGCGGCACATGTCGATCTTGGTGAAGACGTCTTCGTAGCCGGTCTGCTTGCCCCAGGGATCGACGTAGATCATGCAGCCGGTGATGTGGAACAGGGTGATCATCTCCGGCACGTCGTCGGGCACCACCAGCGTATGCGTCTCGCCCGGCGGCTCGAAGACGTAGCCGCCCTCGTTCGCGACCCAGTTGTGCTCCAGATAGTGCCAGCGGCCGCGAAGGACGAAGCCGTGGACAGGTGCGGGGTGGCGGTGGCGGCTCAGCACGCCGGACTTCCGGACCCGCAGCAGGTTGATCCAGTAACCCTGTCCGGTATGCAGGCACAGCGGGCGGAACCAGACGTTTTCCATCTGTGGCACCCAGACGCGCTCGTCCTCCGGCAGGGCCGAAGGCACCACGATCTCCGTCGCGGCTTCGGGCGGGAAGGGAAGCTGGTAGGGCATCTTGCTCTGATCGAGCGAGCGTTCCGGAGCTTCGGGGGTCTTGTCCATGGTCGTATCCTCCAGTCCAGGAGATCGGGAACTTCAGGAGATCAGGTAGCCGCCGTCCACCGGCAGGACGACGCCGGTGACGAAGGCCGCGGCGGGGGAGCACAGGAAGATCACCGAGCCGGCGAGGTCGCCGGGTGTGCCCCAGCGCTTCATCGGGGTGCGGCTGAGGATCGCTTCCGACCGGGCGGGATCGTCCTGGAGCGCCTGGGTCAGCGGCGTCGCGATCCAGCCCGGCGCTATGGCGTTGACCCGAATACCCTCGGCCGCCCAGGCGATCGCCAGGCTCTTGGTAAGCTGCGCGATGCCGCCCTTGCTGGCGCTGTAGGCGGGGGCGAGGCCGGCGCCGAAGAAGGTCAGCATCGAGGCCACGTTGACGATGGCGCCGCCCCCCTCCGCCAGCAGCGGCCGGCAGGCGGAGCAGAGGCGCATGGTGCCGGTCAGGTTGACGTCCACCACCTGCGCAAAGGTCTCAAGATCGTATTCGGCGCTCCGCCGGATGATCCCGGCGGCATTGACCAGGATATCGAGACGGTCCAGCCCGCCGGCCAAGCGGTCGATCGAAGCGGCATCGGTAACGTCGAGAGCGGCGGTCGTGACACCGGGGGCGGGGACTCCGGTTCCCTCGGCGGCGGGCAGGCCGGCGGCGGTGACGTGGCATCCTGCGCTGGACAGGGCCGCCGCGATCGCGGCGCCGATGCCGCTGGTGCCGCCTGTGACCAGCGCATGACGGCCCGATATGTCGAACATGGGGTTGATCCGTTCCGGTTATTTAGTTGGTAGGACCGACAGTCCGTTTTCCTTCCCAGTTATGAGACATTTACCCCAGGGAGGTTTCGTCCGCAAAGGTTTGAACGCCGGCCGGATGCCATATACCACCACGACTGCGATCTTCATCGACGTTAACCCAAGTGATCCAAACTAAAGATGTATGACGAATGTCAAAACAACGGGATGATGACGGAAGAAATAACTAGATGCCCAATGACTTAAGTATAACCCTGACAGGGCCGTACTTAAATAAACGGTTACATTTGTGTTCCATGATCCTGCTCTCGATACGAATAGATCAATTCTAAAAAATTTAGTTAGTAGAGGGATGAGATGTCGGCAGAAGTGCAGTCCGCTTCACCGCACCGGAGGATTGGTGCCCGATTTTCGCTCGGATTGAGGGGCCGGATGCTGCTGGCCATCGGAGCGGTCCTGTCGGGCACCCTGATGGCGGCCGCCGTGGCGATCGACGGCTACGGAAATGTCGAGACGACGCTTGCCACCATCACCGAACAGTCGCTGCCCGCCATGAACCGGGCCATGCGGGTCGCCCAGCACGCGGAGCGCCTGGTGGCGCTGGCGCCGGCCCTGGAAGCGGCGAAGGACGAAGAGGGTCATCGTGAAGTCTCGACCCGCATCGCGGCGGGACAGCGGAGCTTCGAGGAGCGTCTGGCGGAACTGCGTGAAGTCACCGCCGGCGATGGGACGGAAGACGGCCTTGCGCTGGCCGAAGCGTCCTCGGCGCTGCTCCGCAACCTCAGCGAACTCGACAGCGTGATGGCGCAACGGGTCGCACTCACGACCACGCGCGAAGCCATGGTGCCGGAGCTGATCGCCGCCCATGCGCGGATCGAAAAGGTGCTGGCGCCGCTGTTGTCGCTCTACAACGCGCAACTCGACCAGGCCCATGCCATCCTCTCGGACCCGGATGCCGGGGCCGAGCAACTGCGCGAGGCCGGGCGGCAGATCGTCGAAGCGACCGCGGGACGGAGCGCCATGGCCGGGATGATCGCCGATGCCGGTGCCGTGCGCAACCAGCTCCTGGAAGCCGTCTACTCGACCGACTCCGACCGGCTGATGGTGGTGCAGACGAACCTGCAAGGCAGGCTGGTCAGCATCGACATGGCGCGCGGCCAGTTGCCGGAGAAGGTGGCCGAGATGGTGAGCGGCCCGTTCGGCGTGATGCAACGGGTAGCATCCGATCCCGGCAACTTGCTGGAAGGCCGCGCGAAGGAGCTGGAAATCCTTCAGCGCTTCCACAGCCTCGTGGACGGCAACCGTGACCTTTCGGAGCGCCTTGCAGCCCTCGTGGAAGGAGTCGTCCAGCGGCAGGAAACCAATGTCGACGGAGCGACCGCCGCCACGACGCTCCTGCTCGACCGGGGCACGGCACTGCTGACCGGCGTCGGAGCCTTCAGTATCGTTCTCTCGGCGCTGGTCATATGGCTCTATATCGGGCGCAACGTCGTGCATCGCCTGCTTGCGCTGCGCACCAGCATGGCATCGATCGCCGGCGGCGACCTCACCGTCGCCATCCCGACGGGCGGGCGGGACGAGATCGCCGAGATGGCGGCGACGCTCATCGTCTTCCGCGACAACGCGCTGGCGGTCAGGGAAGCCGAACGCCGCACCGAGGCGGAACGCATCCGGGCGGCTGAGGACCGGCGCGCCATGCTGCTCGACCTCGCGTCCCGGTTCGAAAGCCGGGTCAAGGGCGCCGTCGATCAGGTCTCGGGCGCCGCCAGCCAGATGCAGCGGACGGCGGCCGACATGGCGGCCTCGGCGCGGGACAGCAGCGATCTTGCGGGACAGGCGCTCTCGGCAGCCGGTCAGGCATCGGGCAACGTCGAGGACGCGGCAGCCGCCGCCCACGAGCTTTCGCTGTCCATCACCGAGATCGGCCGGCAGGCCGTGATGTCGGCGGAAATTACCGGCGAGGCGGTCGAGAACGCCCAGGCGACCGACGACACCATGAAGACCCTGGACCAGACGGCGCTCCGCATCGGCGACGTCGTCAAGCTGATCTCCTCCATCGCGTCGCAGACCAACCTGCTGGCGCTGAACGCCACGATCGAGGCGGCGCGGGCCGGCGAGGCGGGCAAGGGGTTCGCCGTCGTGGCGGACGAGGTCAAGGCCCTGGCCAACCAGACGGCGGAAGCGACCGACGAGATCGCCCGCCAGATCGGCGAGGTCCAGTCCGTGACCGGCGACGCCGTCGGCCGTATCCAGGCGATCGGTACGGTCATCCGGCGGATCGACGAGATCAACTCGACCATCGCCGCCGCCGTGGAAGAACAGCGGGCCGCCACCACGGAGATCGCGCGCAACCTGTCGGAAGCGTCCACCGGCACAAGCCGCGTTTCCGACACGGTCGACCGCGTCACCGGCATGGCGGCGCGGACCGGCGAGGCGGCAGGCGGCGTGCTGGAGGCATCCGACCGCCTCAGCGTCCAGGCCCGTTCGCTCGACCAGCAGGTCGACGATTTCCTGCGGGAGGTCCGCTCCGCCTGAAGTCGGCATCGCAAACTTTAGGCATACGACCGTATAATTCATAAATGCTGTTAATCGTTTGCGGCTAATTTTGTCAGAAAATTACCGCATGAGGTGGTCGAGGTGAGCAGACCGGAACAGATCATCGAACTGACAGGAAAGGTTTCTTCGGTCGTCGACAGCAAGATCAGGGACATCAACACCATCACGGGCCAGATGCGGACCCTGGCGTTGAATGCCCTGATCGAGGCGGCGCGGGCCGGCGACGCCGGCCGCGGCTTCGCCGTCGTCGCCAACGAGGTCAAGGAGATCTCCGGCCAGATCAACCAGATCTCCGCCGAGATGTCGCGCGAACTGTCCGGCAGCGTCGCCGAACTGACCGAACTGGGGCGCGACATCCTGGACGGCATCCGGGGCCAGCGGCTTATCGATCTGGCGTTGAACGCGATCGACATCATCGACCGCAACCTTTATGAGCGAAGCTGCGACGTGCGCTGGTGGGCGACCGACAGCGCCGTCGTCGCTGCCGCCGCCGATCCTGCCCATGCCAGCCAGCGACTCGGCGTCATCCTGCGCAGCTACACGGTCTATCTCGACCTCTGGGTAGCGGACGCCTCCGGCCGGGTCGTCGCCGGCGGCAGGCCGGACCGCTATCCCGGCGTTCTCGGATCGGACGTGTCGGGCGAGGGATGGTTTCGCCGGGGCATGGCGACCCGGAGCGGCGACGACTACGTCGCCTGCGACATCGCCACCAATCCTCTCCTGGACCATGCGCAGGTCGCGACATACGCCACCGCGATCCGGGAGGGCGGCGAGGCGAACGGCAAGCCGGCCGGTGTTCTCGGGATCTTCTTCGACTGGGAGCCGCAGGCGAAAGCCGTCGTTTCCGGCATCCGTCTGACGGTCGACGAGGCCGCCCGCACCCGCTGCCTGCTGGTCGATGCCCGGGGCAGGGTGATCGCGGCGTCCGACGGCAACGGCATCATGTCGGAAACCGTCGAAC
>NZ_JCACHA010001125.1:0-5247 GCF_059503625.1 Skermanella sp. | reverse complement strand
CGCTTCGCCACGCGGGGCTTCTGGAACATGTAGAGCGACAGGCTCTCCGGCGGGGCGTAGCGAAGCCACTCCTCGACCGACAGCCCGTTGCCCTTCGACTTGGAGATCTTCTGGCCCTTGTCGTCCAGGAAAAGCTCGTAGTTGAAGCCTTCAGGCGGCTGGGTGCCGAGGATGCGGCAGATCTTGCCCGCCAGTTCGACGGAGGGGATCAGGTCCTTGCCCGACATCTCGTAATCGACGCCCAGCGCGTGCCAGCGCATGCCCCAGTCTGGCTTCCACTGGAGCTTGGTGTTGCCGCCGGTGACCGGGACTTCCTTCTTCTGGCCGTCCTCGTCCTCGAACACGATGGTCCCGGCATCGGCGTTGTGCTCCAGGATCGGCACCTGAAGCACCCGGCCGGAGGTCGGCGAGATCGGCAGGAAGGGGCTGTAGGTGGATGCCCGCTCCTCGCGGAGCGACGGCAGCATCACCTTCATGACGGCGTCGTAGTTCCGCAGCACCGTCAGCAGCGCCTCGTCGAAGCGGCCGGAGCCGTACCAGTCGGTCGCCGACTGGAACTCGTACTCGAACCCGAAGCTGTCGAGGAAGCCCCGCAGCATCGCGTTGTTGTGGTGGCCGAAGCTTTCGAACTTGCCGAACGGGTCCGGCACCTTGGTCAGCGGCTTGCCCAGGTGCTCGCGCACCATCTCCTGGTTCGGGATGTTGTCCGGAACCTTGCGCAGACCGTCCATGTCGTCGGAGAAGGCGAACAGCCGGGTCGGCACGTCTGGGGCCATGACCTGGAACGCCCGGCGCACCATGGTCGTGCGCGCGACTTCGCCGAAGGTGCCGATATGCGGCAGGCCCGACGGTCCGTATCCGGTCTCGAACAGGACATAGCCTTTGGCCGGCGCTTTGCCCTTGTAGCGCGCGATCAGCTTGCGCGCTTCTTCGAAGGGCCACGCCTTTGCCTGCAATGCCAATTCCTGTTCGCCGGACATTCGATTCACCGCTTGGGAGGTAGTAAGGAGAGAATTAGATTGAGCCGCGACCCTAGGGAACCGGAGCGCGCCGGTCAATGACAACGACCTGGCACAACGACTAGGGTCGGGAAAGGAAGAACGAAGCACCCATGCATGACGTGATCGCCGCCTTTGGCGCCGCCGCCGGCCTGATCCTGAATTTCGACGCCCGCTTGGCCGATATCGTGCTGCTGTCGCTGCGCGTCACCCTGACCGCCGTCAGCATCGCCGTGCTGGTCGGGCTGCCGGTGGGCGCCATGCTGGGGATCGCCCGCTTCCCCGGACGCGGGCTCTTCATCGTCCTGTTCAACGCCCTGATGGGCCTGCCGCCCGTCGTCGCCGGCCTTCTGGTCTACCTGGCGCTGTCCCGCTCCGGCCCGCTGGGCAGCCTCGGCCTGCTGTTCACGCCGACGGCGATGATCGTGGCCCAGATCGTCCTCGTCCTGCCCATCGTCATTTCCATCACCCGGCAGACAGTCGAGGACATGTGGCACGAGTACGAGGAGCAGCTTCGCTCCCTCGGCTCTTCCCGCTGGCGCGCCATCCCGACGCTGCTCTGGGACGCCCGCTTCAGCCTGCTGACGGGAGTGCTGGCCGGCTTCGGCCGCGCCAGCGCCGAGGTCGGCGCCGTCCTGATCGTCGGCGGCAACATCGCCGGCTACACCAGGACGATGACGACGGCCATCACGCTGGAGACAGGCCGGGGCGACCTGCCGCTGGCGCTGGGCCTGGGAATCCTGCTGCTGGCGCTGACCCTGCTGATCAACGCCGCAGCCTACGCGATCGGGCACGTCGCGCGGCGGTCGGTGGGGTAGAGGAGTTGCCTCACCTCACCCGAACTTGATGCCTTGGGCCAGCGGCAGGGCGTCGGAGTAGTTCACCGTCGCGGTCTGGCGGCGCATGTAGGCTTTCCAGGAGTCCGAACCGGATTCGCGGCCGCCGCCGGTTTCCTTTTCGCCGCCGAAGGCGCCGCCGATTTCGGCGCCGCTGGGGCCGATGTTGACGTTGGCGATGCCGCAGTCGCTGCCGGAGGCGGCGAGGAAGCGTTCGGCTTCGCGGAGGTCGGTCGTGAAGATGCAGGACGACAGGCCCTGGGGAACGTCGTTCTGGAGGGCGATGGCTTCGTCCAGGTTGTCGTAGAGCATGATGTAGAGGACCGGCGCGAAGGTCTCGTGGCGGACCGTGTCGGTCTGGGCCGGCATTTCGACCAGCGCCGGCTGGACATAGTAGGCGTCGGGGTGCTGGTCGGCGAGGACGCGGGCGCCGCCGGTGACGATGCCGCCTTCGGCGGAGGCGGCGGCCAGGGCGCGGGACATGCCCTCATAGGAGTCGCGGTCGATCAGCGGACCGACCAGCTTGGAGCTGTCCATCGGGTTGCCGATCGGGATGCCGGCATAGGCTTCCTTCAGCCTGGGAACCAGCGACTCGTAGACGTCGCGGTGGACGATCAGCCGGCGCAGGCTGGTGCAGCGCTGACCCGCCGTGCCGACCGCCGCGAACAGGATGGCGCGGACGGCCAGCTCCAGGTCGGCGGAGGGGGTCACGATCATCGCGTTGTTGCCGCCAAGCTCGAGGATGGAGCGGGCGAAGCGCTGGGCCAGACGGGGGCCGACTTCGCGGCCCATGCGGGTGCTGCCGGTGGCGCTGACCAGGGCGATGCGCTTATCGTCGACCAGACGTTCGCCGATGGAGCGGTCGCCGATCAGGACGGACGACAGGCCGGAGGGAGCGTCGGCGCCGAAGCGGGCCGCCGCCCGGTCGAACAGCGCTTGGCAGGCCAGCGCCGTCAGCGGGGTCTTCTCCGACGGTTTCCAGACGACCGGATCGCCGCAGACGATGGCGAGTGCTGCGTTCCACGACCAGACCGCGACCGGGAAGTTGAAGGCGGAGATCACGCCGATGGCGCCCAGCGGCAGCCAAGTCTCGGTCATGCGGTGGCCGGGGCGTTCGGACGCGATGCTCAGGCCGTAGAGCTGGCGCGACAGGCCGACGGCGAAGTCGCAGATGTCGATCATCTCCTGAACTTCGCCGTAGCCTTCCTGGATCGACTTGCCGCATTCCAGCGTGACCAGCTTGCCCAGCGCTTCCTTGTGGGAACGCAGCTCCTCGCCCAGCAGGCGGATCAGCTCGCCCCGGCGCGGGGCGGGGACGAGGCGCCATGTCTTGAAGGCTTCGGCGGCGGCGGCGATCTTGTCGTCGGCCGTCTCGGGGGTGTCGTCCGTCAGGCGGGCGATCTCCGCTCCGTCGATCGGGCTGCGCACCACGCGGGTGCCTCCCTGAAGCAGGTCGGCGTCGAGGTGCAGGTCGGCGGCGATGTTCCGCAGGGTCATGTTGGCGGTTCCAGGAGTTCGAATACGGTCGTTCAGCTATGGGACAGCGATGTCCAGGCGGCGCTGTTGCGGCTCGAGTCTACGGCGGCGGAGATGAACTGTACACCCCGCAGGCCATCCGCCACTGTCGGTACCAGAAGTGCGGCCGGTTCGGGATCGCGGCCTTCGATCCGTGCCGCAATCTGTTCGGCGACGTCGGTGTAGATCTGCGCGAAGCCTTCCAGATAGCCTTCGGGATGGCCGGCCGGGATGCGGCTGGCATGGGCCGAGGCCGGGCCGGAGCCGGGGCCGTTGCGGGTGATCAGTTGGGGCGGTTCGCCCAGGCGGGCGAAGCGCAGGTGGTTGGGCTGTTCCTGATGCCACTCGATCCCGGCCTTGTCGCCGTAGACGCGGAGCCGAAGCCCGTTCTCGTGGCCGGGCGCCACCTGACTGGACCACAGCATGCCGCGAGCGCCGCTGCTGAAGCGGAGCAGCATGTTGACGTTGTCGTCCACCCGCCGTCCGGGCACGAAGCTGGTGAGGTCGGCGGCGATCTGGGTGCAGTGGAGGCCGGTGACGAACTCCGTCAGGTTGAAGGCGTGGGTGCCGATATCGCCGATGCAGCCTCCTCCGCCAGTCTGCGCCGGATCGGTGCGCCACGCCGCCTGCTTCTGGCCGGTTTCCTCCAGCGAGGTCGTGAGCCAGTCCTGCGGGTATTCGGCCTGGACGACGCGGATGGTGCCAAGCTCGCCAGAGGCCACCAGTTCGCGGGCGTGCCGGACCATGGGGTAGCCGGTGTAGTTGTGGGTCAGGGCGAACAGCTTGCCGCTGGCCTCGACCGCCGCGACGAGGTCTTCGGCCTGAGCCACCGTGGCCGTCATCGGCTTGTCGCAGATGACGTGGATACCGGCGTCCAGGAAGGCGCGGGCGGCTGGGTGGTGCAGGTGGTTGGGCGTCACGATGGCGACGGCGTCGATGCCGTCCTCGCGAGCCGCCTCCGCCCGCGCCATCTCGGCGAAACCGGAATAGGCCCGGTCGGGAGCGATGAAGAGGTCGGCGGCGCTGTCGCGGGCGCGGTCCGGATTGCTGGAGAGCGCGCCGGCCACCAGTTCCCAGCGGTCGTCCAGGCGCGCGGCGATGCGGTGGACGGCGCCGATGAAGGCGCCCCGGCCGCCGCCGACCATGCCCAGGCGCAGCCTGCGCCGAACGGCGGAGCCGCCGCCGGGTGAGTTGCCCTTGATCGTCATGATGATCCTTCCCGGCCCTTACAGGCCCAGCATCCTGCGGTTCGCGGCGTCGTCGGCTCCTGAGTCTGCGAAGTCGTCGAAGGCGTGTTCGGTGACCTGGATGATGTGGGCGTCGATGAAGGCCGCCCCTTCCGCCGCGCCCTGTTCCGGGTGCTTTATGCAGCATTCCCATTCCATCACGGCCCAGCCGTCGTAGCCGTATTGGGTGAGCTTGGAGATGATGCCGCCGAAATCGACCTGACCGTCGCCGAGCGAGCGGAAGCGGCCGGCGCGGTCGATCCAGGGCTGGTAGCCGCCGTAGACGCCCTGGCGCGGCGAGGGGTTGAACTCCGCGTCCTTGGCGTGGAACATCCGGATGCGCTGGTGGTAGACGTCGATGAAGCCGAGGTAGTCGAGCTGCTGGAGCACAAAGTGGCTGGGATCGTAGAGCATGTTGCAGGCGGGGTGATGATCGACCCGCTCCAGGAACATCTCGAACGTCACGCCATCGTGCAGGTCCTCGCCGGGGTGGATCTCGTAGCAGAGGTCGACGCCGGCCCGGTCGAACTCGTTGAGGATCGGTGTCCAGCGTTTCGCCAGCTCGTCGAACGCCGTCTCGATCAGACCGGGAGGACGCTGCGGCCAGGGGTAGAGGTAGGGCCACGCCAGCGCGCCGGAGAAGGTCGCGTGCGCCGTCAGGCCGAGGTTCTC
>NZ_JCACHA010001124.1:0-5288 GCF_059503625.1 Skermanella sp. | reverse complement strand
CAACAGCGTCGAATCAGAACGCGCGATTCCAAGCAACATCAAAGTGCTCTAGGTCTGCACCCAACGGAACGCCGTGGTATGCGTCACCTCAATGCCGCGGCCGGCTAGCATGAGTTCGAGATCGCGGTAGCTTACCGGGGATATAAAATATCAGCGGACTGCCCAAAGGATCACCTCCGCCGTGAACCGTCACCCTTGAAGGGCTGACCCGGTCTTACCGAGGTCACCCGCCCCCGTCTCGTCATACCGCGGCTTGTACCTGCTCAGAACGGGAAATGAGGCGGTTCAAGTCGGCGCGGCAGGTGCAGCGCTTCCTCTCTGCCCATGACCAGATCAACAACCTCTTTCACCTTCGCCGCGACCACGTTACCGCCGACCAGCATCGCGGCACCAGGGCTCGGGCGTCCAACGTATGGGCGGTCATCAGCGGGGCTGCCACTACCCGAACTCTGCTGCACCACCGCTCTCAGCGTGTCAGTGCCGCGCCTCTGGGGTCAGTAAGTTGACGGTGCCCTTCTGTCTTGTCTGGATGCCGCAGCGCTTTCCGATGCACTACGCCCGCATTCGCCGTGCTTAGGCCGCAGGCCGGGTTTGCCGTTTGTCACGGAGCTGCCCAGGCTGATGGCGTTTCGACTAAAGCAGCTCCTCGAAGAACGCCCTGCAGCCATCATCTTTCAACAGCGGCTGGTAGAGCTGGAAGAGGCGAAGGCTGGGAAAAGCGTTTCCTTCGATGACGACCGGGCCGTCGTCGGTGATCGCGATGTCCCAGCCGACATAGCGCAGGAAGGGAAAATGCTGGCACAGCGCGAGGCTGAGAGCCTTGGCCGCCTCCCAATGCGCAACCTGAACGCCTTCGACACGCGCATGCGTATCCGGATGGTCCTGGGTTCGCACAAGCTGGTTGCCCGCGCCGATGGACATTAGCGCGTCGAGTTGGCCGCTGACCAAGTCGACGCGGGCAACAACCCCTCCGGCGCTGAAATTATCGACGCCGCGGGTGTTCGAGGTGCCGAAGCGGTGTACCGCAGCGGCCACGAGCGGCACCCCATCGCTCGGGATGACGGTGAGGATGCGGACCGTGTTGAGAGAGCCGGCGAAGATGCGCGCGGCGTACTCGGCCTGCCGCACATAAGAGCTTACGAGGACATCGTCGCCGCGAGGGGCGTGAAGCTCGGTCGCGGCCCGAATGAACTCGATCGACGCTCCCTTCTTGCCTCGGATGGGTTTGACGACCACCGTCGCACCTTCCGCCAGGGCACCCTGGAGCGCGGCTTCGCCGTCTGCCAGCCAATGCCATCGCGAGTGGTGAGTGTAGCCGAAAATCCGTGGATGCGGCGCGCCGACCGCCGTCATGAGGTAAGAGAAAACCAGCTTGTTGCCTAACACATAGGCATGCTCGGCATTCAGTCCGAAGAGGCCAGTCTCGCGGTGGAAGTTGGAGATGCACCCTTCGGTGGACCCATGCGCCTGATAATACCAGGAGGCTTCGAGCGGATGATATCCCTGGAGAAGGTACCGCACGCGCTGGCCGATAGGCATGTCGGGCGCCCCGTGCGCCGTCTCCAGCAGGAAGCGAAAGGCATGCTGCCGTGCAAAGCGCAAGCTTCGCTTTGCTTGCCTCGCGTACTTTCGCCAATGCATTTCGACACAGTCTCCACCGGCTTCGTGTGAGGACTGCTTATCCGGTGAAGTTGCGGAACGGCAGGGTCAATTTTAATGTGCCGGATGACAAGTGAGCTAACACCGTCATGGGTTGGCGCATTCGAATGCGGCTTCCGTGAGCCGAGGCGAACGGAAACCACTCTAGGAAAGAGCGAAGCGTGATGTCGATCCGAAGCGCCCTGCATTTTCTGCGGCTTTTGCGCAGACTGTACCACATGGAACGGGGCTTCGCCCACCGGTCCTTCGCTCCCGGCCTTTGGGCCAACGGCTTCTTCTCGCAGCGGAGCGTGCTCTATCCATTCGACCGGTTCGAGCGGCGCTGGTTCCTCAGCGACTGGGAGATCGAGACCCGACTGGAACGCGTGAATGACCCATCGGCGATCGCGTTGCTAGAGAACAAGCTCCTTTTCCACCTCATATTGGGCCGTGGGGCTCTGGCCAGGTCGACACCGGACCTCACAGGCTTCCTGATCAAGGGCGAGTTCTACCCACTTGGCGATTCGCCCTCGCTCGACGACGCCTTGCAGCGCTTCGGGCGGCTTGTCTGCAAGCCGATCGACGGCGCCGGCGGCAGGGATGTGAGCGTGATCCGCAGCGCTGCCACCGTGCCGAAAAAGGGCTCCTACCTGATCGAGGCATTCGTGCAGCAGCACGACTACGCCGCCGCAATCTTCCCTGGCTCCCTCAACACGATCCGCATCGTCACCATGGCCGAGCCGGGCGAAGCCTTCATCGCCGGCGCGGCGCATCGCTTCGGCTCAGAGGCCAGCGCGCCTGTCGATAATTTCAAGCGCGGCGGCCTGTCCGCGCAGGTCGATCTGCAAACCGGGCGCCTGTCCGCCGGGCGCTCGAATCCTGGCCTGCACAAGGAGCATGTGCATACTCGCCACCCGGAGACGGGTGCGCCGATTGCCGGAGTTCAGGTGCCCATGTGGGAGGACGCCAAGACGCTCGCCGTGAGGTTGGCCGCGCTCTTCCCTGGCTTGCAACACATAGGTTGGGATATCTGCATCACCGAGAAGGGCCCGCAAGTGATCGAGGGCAACAGCCGCCTCCCCAACCCCAACCTCATCCAGGCCCACAGCCCGATCCTGCTCGATCCGAAGGTCCGCGCCTTCCTGCGGCGCCACGGCGTGTTGTCGGAGCGACGCGTGATGCAGCTGGCGTCCCGGAGCCAATCTCGAGCAGGCGCTTCCCATTAACGGGCGCGTGACCTCGACCATGATCCGCGATCACCGGATCACGGTCCAGCCTGGTGCGCGGTCGCGTGATCCACGCTTCCAGCCGTTCCGGCGCCCAACAGTCACGCTCCGGTATCCTGCCTCTGAGCTTTGCGGGCTTTGCCCGCGGGCAAGCGTCTGGGCAGGCCGCTGAAGCCATGGCTGCTACGCCGGTCTCGAAGTCCGCCAGGCTACGGGATAACCGCGTCACAGCGTCGCCTCATGCATTGCGCGAAATTCGCTGTTGGTTTCCACCAGCTCGTCATAGGTCCCGCAGGCCGCCAGCCGCCCATTCTCGAACAGGAAGATTTCATCACAGTGGCGGACCGTGCTGAGCCGATGCGCGATCAGGATGATGGTCTTCTGGTGGCCTAAGTCCTTGACGGCATCCATGACCGCCCGTTCGGTAAGGTTATCGAGGGCGCTCGTCGCCTCGTCGAAGACGAGGATGTCGGGGTCGCGGTACAGCGCGCGAGCGATCCCAATGCGTTGACGCTGGCCACCCGACAGCCGGGTCCCACGCTCGCCGACCATCGTCATGTAGCCATTCGGCAGGCTGCGCACCAAGTCGTCGAGCCGGGCGATCCGGACGGCCCGCTCCAGCGCGGCAGGATCGACCGCCTTCGACTCGATGCCGAAGGCGATGTTGGCGGCCAACGTATCGTCCGTAAGAAAGATCGTCTGCGGCACATAGCCGACGGATTTCTGCCAGGCTCCGAGATTGCTGCTGTCGATGGCGACGCCGTCGACGTGTAAGGTGCCGCGGTCGGGCTGGAGAAGGCCGAGGATCACATCCGCCGCCGTGGTCTTGCCGGCGCCTGTGGAGCCTACGAAGCCTACGGTCGTGTTCGCCCTGATGGTGAGGCTCAAACCATCAAGGGCGGGGCGCCCAGCAGCGGGATAGGTCAGGGAGATGTTGTCCAGCCGCAGGCTCCGCCGGATCGAGATGGGCTGGGCCTGGCTGTGATCGGGCGCCTGGGCGGAACCAAGCTCGGCCAGTTCCGCCTGGAGGGAGGTCAGCGCGGGGCTGCCGAAGCGAAGCGCAGCGAAGCCGCCGTAAACCTGCTGAATAGTGGGAAACAGGCGTACAGCAGCAAGCGCATAGATGCCGAGGACGGGGATCACGGCGGCGAGGTCGCCGCTGCCCGATATCAGCAGCCAAATCACAAAGAGCAGCATACCGCCGAAGGCAGCGGCCTCGAGGACATGCCGCGGCATTTCGCTGATCGTCGCCATCGCCGCCTGGCTCTGCGCCAGGCGGGCGGCGGGTTCGTGAAGGCGCCGCAGGAAAACCCATTCGAGATTGAGAAGCTTGACTTCCTTGATGCCGCCTAGAGCCTCCTGCATGATCTGGAAGCGTTGCCGGTTCGCCTCGATCCGGACCTCTCCCAAGCTGTTCAGGCGGCTTCGGACGAAGAGGAAGATCAGGCCGTAGCTCGCACCAATCAGGATGGATGCGGCGAGCGCGGCCAATGGCTCCACGGCGACGAGCAGGAGAATCAGGAACACCGCGACCACGATATTGCCCATGAGGCGCATCGCGGCAGCGATCGGGCCATTCACAACCTCGATCACCTCGGAGAGAACCTTCCGGCCAAGCTGGGCCGTGTGACGAGTCAGGTACCAGCCATAAGGCTGTGCCAGGTACCCGTTCAGCAATCGGGTCGCTAAACTGACGCCCTGCCGCCGCGTAAACCGCGTTAGGGCATAGAAGGTCGCTGCCCGGAACGCGATCCCGAACACCACGAAGCAGAACACGGTCGCGCCAAGGAATGCCAGGAAGGCGTTTCTCTCAGTGAAACCGAACTCCGAGTAAATTTTAGCCAGCGTCCCGTTTCGGACGATCACATCCGGATTAGCGACCACAGCTAAGAATGGCAATATAGAAGCGACACTGAAGACATCGACTATGCCCATCGCAAAAATCAGGCCGACGAGTGCATAGAAGTGGCGGCGTTCCGCCGGGGTCAGAAGTCCAATGATTTGACGATATGTCTTGAGCATGCTGCGGTTGCTCCAATGTCACCATGACCGGGGTGCTATGCGGCCTCGGCCACCAGGGCGGTCCGCTTATCACAGATGAGGCCCCTTGTCCGGGCGGGGCCCGGGCGACACCGTAACTCGTCCGCCATCGGCCCTGGATGGCTCGTCCCGGCGTTGTCAGGTTGTCAAGCACCGGGAGAAATGACGTGGTTGGGCCAAGTTGGGCGGATGCCGGTCGAGCCCACCGCCTACCCCGGCTACCGCTCCCAACCGAGGTTATCCACTATGCTATCCGGCTCTATTACCTGTTCAGCCTGACCTTGCGCGCCATCGCGCTGATCCTGGCCGAGCGCGGCGTTGTCGTATGTCTTAGAGCATTTCAGGTTTAGTCGAACGCGTAGCCTGAGTTGGCAAGGTAGTTCT
>NZ_JCACHA010001123.1:0-5303 GCF_059503625.1 Skermanella sp. | reverse complement strand
AACCGTCCTGATCGAACCCGACCTCCTCCCTCAAAATTCAATTCGCCAATCGGTCGATAGCTGTTTCCCACCCATTTGAAGACGACAAGGCGCTTGATCCTACCTTTAGAAATCTGCCACATCGTCTCTCGCTCCTGCACGCTTTCGTCCTGTTGCGAGATCCATTTCCTCACCGATCGGGTCGCTTGCGAGCAGTTCTCCCAACCGCTCCGTGTAGCCAAGCACTGTCAGCCCCTTGACCAGTATGCCTAAAGCAACTCCAGGCTCGCCTTTTTCCATCGCGACTACCGATGCACGACTGACCCCCATTCGCTCTGCGATTTCCTGCTGGGATAAATTCCGCCTCAAGCGTGCCAGCCTGACTGTCCGTCCCAGCCGGGTAAGACTCTCCCGTTCATCCAAGCCAAGGATAGTCGATGCGCGCATATAGCCTCTGTGCGATATTTCATACATTGAGGGCTATTATGTATGAAGTTCCATACATTGTTCAAGTGGTGAGATTAGATTGGGAGCGTAGCCCTGACTTGGCTGCCGACACATCCAAGCCTGTATTCCTCTGCATGACGTAGTCTCCCGCGGCGGTGGTCAGATTGGCGGTTCGGATGTTTCCGAATTTAGAAGATTATGCCGCTCAACAATTTCCTACCAGCCTTCAGACGCGCCTCGGTTCCCAGCGACTTCGTTCCCGTCACCATGCCGCCGGGTAAGTCTCTCCAGCTTATCGCCCAGGAATGCTTGTTCTGGATCAATGCGTGACATCTCCAATCTCACTGAATGTGCAAAGTTCAGCCAAGGATCGTACGCGCAGTGCGTCCTTGGAATGCTCCGCGTCAACTGTCATATCTAAAGTGACAGATGCCATAGGAGGCGTGAATGGCAGCTACGACGGATAAGGCCTTAACCGAAGCAAGGAACGACGATCTTCAGAAGGTGGAGGCACTGCTCGGCGGAGTTCGTGTTTTGTCGCGTCGACTGAACGGTGCGCTTGACGCGCACGAACTGCTTCTGAGTGGCTTGCCGACCTCGGCGCTTAATCATTTCCTCGGGCAACTGGTCTTCATCGACAGGACGGAGTTACTCGACAAGGCGGTTGGCATGAGCCTGCGGACCTGGCAGCGCCGCAAGGATGCTCCATCGAGATCTCTTAGCCGGGACCAGAGCGGACGAGCATGGAAGTTCGTCGGGATCCTGGTCAAAGCAACGGATGTTCTTGGATCGCAGGCGGAAGCCGAGCAGTGGTTGCAGCGTCCCGCAATTGGTCTCGATCAACGCCGTCCGATCGACCTGTTGGGCACGGTTGTTGGCATCGAACTGCTCGAGGACCATCTGGAGCGGCTTGAGTACGGCATCTATACATGACGCCTCTGCCAACTGCGCTCGAAGGTGCGGAATTCATCACACAGCAGTTCGATTAGATCGAACACACCTCGAATAGGACAGCGCAAGTTCCTACGTTTTGCCCGCCGACATCGAAGCACTTCGGCTGACTGGGGGTGCCGGCATCGACGGAACCGGCAACGGCTTGGCCAACACCCTCATCGGCAATGGCGGTCCAAACACGATGGCTGGCGGTGGGGAAGACGACTGGATGGCGGGCGGCGACGGCGCCGACATGCTGGCCGCCGGCAGCCGCAACGATCTGCTCGAGGGCGGATCAGGCGACGATCTCCTGGATGGTAGTTCCGGTGACGATATCCTGGCCGGCGGTGCCGGGGCTGACGTGCTGAGTGGTGGACCCGGTCGCGATACCTTCGTCCTGCACTTCGGCGATGCCGCGGGTGACCAGATCGATGATTTTCGAAGTGGCAGGAGCGATGGAGACATGCTGCGGCTGGAAGGTTACGAACCTGGTGTCACACTGGTAACGGAGGGGTCGATTTGGATGACCCAAACTCCTGAAGGGAACGACGAAAGGTTCGAACTGCGCCGGATCATCTCCTTTTCGCCCTTCGGCCTCAGACTTCGCGTTCCAACCTTCATCATGCCTGTGATAGCAGCGGCCTTTAAACCTTAAGCAAAGCCGCCGCTAGCGAAATGATCAAGATACTCGCGTACCGCTGTCGCCTGACCAGCTTTGACCAGCGCCTCGGGTGTGCGCCTATCTAGCGCCGGGAGGGGCTGCGATTGGTACCAAGCCATCGCCTGCGCCTCGCCACCGGCCCAGTCAAGCACACGGCTGATGATCTCGAGCATCTCGGTCACTCGCGCCTGCACCTTTGGCGCTACCCGTCGGTTGGTTTTCGACACTGAGGTGATGCCCAAGCCGGTGGTTTGAGCAAGCTGGACCTTGGACATCAGGAACGCTTCGGCGACGCGATCCATGTTGACGACGCCGCGCTCATTCATGAAGCGCGCGACAAAGCCCTCTTTTATCTGGATTTGAGAGCAGCCTGAACCGGCCGCTAATCCCATGGATAATCGGCGAGTTTGGACCGACCCGCCGACACCGCGGCGAACACTACCTGACCTCGGTTTCGTCTTTGTCATGCCCTTCATTCCAACCCTTTCGAGGACAGCATACAAGACAGACTACGCCGCATGCGATGGCGTTCGCCTGCGCTTTCCCGACGCTCTGGTCTGATGCCCCACTGTTCAACTGTTCGCCGGCGCGCCGGATATGTCCTGGACCGCTTGCCCAACCACATCATCGTCACCGGTCCTGGCCGCTAGCCGCATTTATGCGCCAAGCCGGAAAGCGTTCTGACGTTTTCTGCCCTTCTTCAATTTTTAGCTGTGCAGGCAAGGGTTGGCCGTAGCGCGGATTGGGCGGCGCTATGATGGTGAGAGGTCTTGAGGTTGGCGGGTTGGGCGGAACAGGGGCAATCGGCCCCGGCGTTCAGGTGACGAGTCGGGGAACCCGCTCCAGGAGCAGGCGCAGGACAGTTTGCTCCGGGCAGACGGTAGGCAGGTGGACGAGGATTTGCCGCTTGGTCTCGACGATCCGGGCCGCCAGTTTGATCAGACGCAGGCGCAGCGTGTCGAACTGGGCGACCCGCCAGCGCGACCGGCGCGGCATCAGAGCGCGCATCGACCACAGCAGCCAGTAGGCGCCGGCATGCAGGAACAGCCGGAACTGGTTGGCGGCGGCCTTGTGGCATGAGGTGCGGTCGGCGCACAGATGCGTCTTCCAGCTCTTTATGTGATTTTCCGCTTGGCCGCGGGCGCAATAGAGTTTCTCATAGAGCCACCGCCCCCGGCCGTGGCGCAGGCTGGTGACGATGAAGCGGGTGTCCGGGCCCTGCGGCCCGACTTCGACGCGCGCAATGATCCGCTCGGTCCGGCTCCAGCTTCCGGCGGCGTCGTAGAATTCCTTGAAGCGCCGGACCTTGGCAGTCCCGGGGCTGACAGCGAACCGGGCGGCGGTGCTGGCCTCCAGGTCGAGGATATGGCGCCGCAGCGTGCTGGTTGGCGCCAGGCCGAGCACATAGTCCAGGCGGTTGGCCCGGCACCAGTCGAGGACCTCGGGGCAGCAGTAATGGCTGTCCGCGCGCAGCAGGATCTCGACCTGCGGCCAGTTGGCCCGGATCTGCCGCACGATCCGGCGCAGGTGCGCTCGGATCTCGGTGCCTTTGGGTCGCCTGGCCGGGCGCAGGATGGCGGTGACGAAGCGCCCGTGCTCGTCGAACACGACGATCGGCTGGAAGCCGTACTCGTCGTAATGGCCATTGAACAGACGCAGTTGCTGCTCGCCGTGAACGGCATCGAAGGTGTCATCAATATCCAGCACGATCCGCTTCGGCACCTGCCGGAACCCGGCGCAGTAGAAATCGACCAGAGCGCGGCCCATGCGCAGCAGGGCGCGGGCATCGGGCAGGTTCTCCAGGCGCGAGATGGTGGACTGCGAGCATAGGCCGGCACCATCCGGCAGGCGGTCGAGCGCCAGCTTGAACGCCGGATCCCGGCGCAGGCTGTCGGCGTCGTTGCCGTCCTCGTAGCCGGCCGCGATCATGAGCAGGCGGAAGCGGATGATCTCCGCCAGTCCATGAACGACCCGCCCGGGCGTCCGGGGATCTTCCAGGCACGCTGCAAGCCGGTCGGCGATCCCGAGCCGCTTCTCGATCTCCCGCAGGCCCAGCACGCCGGCATCGGAGGACAGCCGCCCGCCATCGAAGCGGGCGACCACGGGTTTGCCGGCGACAGGTGACAGGCCGGGCAGCGATGGGGTAAGTTCAACTCGGGCGGGCATGGCGGGTGAGATCCGGTGGGATTGGTGTCAGCAGCCGAATCTTAAACCAGATCAATCCTTTAGGCTATGCCCGCCGGCCTTCGTGCATAATTGCGGCTAGGTCGCCGATGGAAACTATGCCGACAAGGCGCTTAGCGCTGTTCAACACTGGCAGTCGTCGAACCTTGTTCCCGGCCATCAGCGTCGCAGCCTCGCTGGTGTCCTGATCCTCGAAGCAATAAACCAGAGTTCTGGACATGGCTTCGCGAACACGAGCGACCTTCGGATCCAGCCCCTCAGCCACCGCCCGGACCGTAATGTCGCGATCCGTCAAGGTGCCGACCAATCTGTCATCCACGCCCACCGGCAGAAACCCGATCCCACCATCGCGCATCCGCTGTGCGGCGTCATGAAGTGCCGTATCCGGATCAACGAGCTCAACCATCTCTGTCATGACTTCCCTGATTTTCATCGTCCTCTCCCGTTTGGCGGAAATTGACTGAGCATCGGGATTCTGAAGAGCCTTATATAACAGTCCGTTGACAAACCGCATTGGTGCCGAATCTATGCACGTTGGTGTAGTGCAGTTCGAGACGTGACAACATGGCAATGGGACGGCTGAGCAATCGCCTGACGGCGCCTCGTAGTGGGAGCCGGTTGGCTGTGGACCTGGCCCCCCGGCACGCGTTTTACGACTGGTGCAACGAGGTCCTGGCCGAGGCCGAGTTCGATGAAGTCGTCGAGATGCTGTGCCAGGGATACTACAAGGACGGCGTTGGCCGCCGGTCGATCCCTCCAGGCCGCTACTTCCGCATGCTGTTCGTCGGCCAGTTCGAAGGCCTGGAGTCCGAGCGGGAAATCGCCTGGCGGTGCGCTGATTCCTTGTCGCTGCATCGCTTTCTCCGCCTGTCGGATGGCGAGACGGTGCCCGACCATTCAACGCTCAGCGTGACCCGGTCGCGGTTACCGCTGGAGATCCACCACGCCGTGTTCGGCTTTCTGCTCGAGATCGCGGACAAACATGATCTGGTGCGCGCCAAGCGGATCGGCGTCGATGCCTCGACCCAGGAGGCCAATGCCGCGCTGCGCCGACTTGTGCGGCGGGATACCGGCGAGGATTACCAGGAGATGCTGCGGC